>JBHPGK010000040.1:0-19823 GCA_042570605.1 Candidatus Zhuqueibacterota bacterium | reverse complement strand
AGAAGAATTAAAACTTTACAACCAGGGCAGAGGCCAACTGACGTTCGTTATCCTGAGCCGCGATAATGAGCAGAATGCCCAGCTTACTTACACAATGAATGCTCTGACTTACAACAAGCTGATCGTTTCATATAAAGCCTTAATGGATCAGCTGTTGAAATAGTGAACAAATTGAAATGAGGGGGAATAACAATGAAAAGTTTAATAAGATTTTTTGCATCGCACCATTTGCTGGCAAACCTGATTGTTTTTGCGATATTGGCTTTAGGTATTGTGTCATTAATTAACATGAAGCGCGATATATATCCAAGTGTAGACCTTGATCAATTACTGGTAGCAACCCGTTATCCGGGCGCTTCACCGGAAGATGTTGAATTAAACGTTACTAATAAACTTGAAGACGAGATAAAAACAGTAGACGGTATAAAAACCATGACATCGCTTTCGATGGAGAATTTTTCAGTTCTCGATATAAAGCTTGACCCTGCTTCAAATAATAAAGACAAGGTGAAGAGGGATATTCGTGATGCCGTAAACCGCGTGAATGATCTTCCGGTTGAAGTAACTGAAACACCATATATAACCGAGATAAAGAGCGATAATATGCCGGTGATATGGGTAGGAATAACCGGTAAAATCCCTTACAGAGAACTAAGGTTTCTGGCAAAACAGTTCGAAAAAAAGCTTGAAAATATCAAAGGAGTGTCGAGGCTTCAAACTACAGGATATTTGGACAGGGAGGTAAAAGTTGAGGTTTCATTATCCAAATCAAAAGAGTATCAACTCCCAATGCGCGAGATCGTAACTGCGATACAAATGAGAAATATCAGGGCAACAGGCGGTTCATTTGAATCATATACGAGTGATAAGAACATAGTTACGCTTGAGGAATTCGGCAAACCGCAGGATGTAGGAGACGTAATTGTCCGCTCTACATTTGAAGGCCCAAGGGTTTTGGTAAAAGACCTGGCAGTAATAAAAGACAGTTTTGAACCGGAAAAGACAATGTTTCATATGAATGGAAAAGGAGTAATTGCATTTACAGTAATTAAAAAAGGAAACGCAGATATTATCAAGCTTGTTGACCGTATCAGGGAATTAGTTGAAAAGGAGCAGCTTGAGCTTCCTGAAGATGTTGAGATCATCTGTTCATCAGATTATTCACGGTTTGTAAGAACCCGTCTTGATGTAATATTGGACAACGGTTTTATCGGGTTGGGACTGGTTCTGGTTGTTCTTTTTATTTTTCTGAATTTTCGAACAGCGTTCTGGGTTGCAATGGGGATTCCAATCACAATGCTGGGGATTTTTATACTTATGCCGCATTTTAATGCCTTTCTGGATCTGGTAACTCTTATCGGTATGGTAATTATTGTAGGATTAATTGTGGATGATGCTATTGTAATTGCCGAAAACATACACAGCCATCTTGAAATGGGGAAACCCCCGTTAGATGCCGCTGTAGACGGAACCTATAATGTTATAAAACCTGTTTTTGCAACAATTATTACATCGATACTCGCCTTTTCACCAATGTTTTTTATGACGGGAATGATGGGTAAGTTTATTTTTTCGATACCACTGGTAATGACATTGGGACTTCTGATCTCGTTTTTTGAGGGTATTTTTATATTACCTGCTCATATCATAGGGCAAAAACGCAAGAAAAAACTGAGATGGAAAAAGTTTGGCGCACCGTCCAACAGGTTTACGTTTTTCAAAAGGAAATTCAGGAAATTTGTATTTTATATTTTGACTCTCAGGTATCTTATTATTGCGGTTTTTGTTTTACTCTTGATCGGATCATTCTGGTATGCCGGAAACAAGATGCAGTTCATACTGTTTCCCGGCACAGTATCCGATGAATTTATGATCACAATTGAACTGCCGACCGGGACATCGTTAGAGGCGACATCAGATAAGGTAAAGGAAATCGAAAATCTTATTGATAAGCTTCCGGAAACCGAGCTGTCTTCATATAACACGTTTATTGGTAATATGCCGGAGGTGGTTGCAGGAGAAAATGAGAACTGGGCATTGATTATGGTAACGTTGACACCTTTTTCACAAAGAGAAAGAATAACTGATGAGATCGTTGAAGAGCTCAGGTCAAAGACAGATAAATTAACAGATTATACTCATATCCGCTATGTTAATTCAGGAGGAGGCCCTCCGGTAGGAAGGCCAATAACTATACGGGTTAACGGCAGTGACGACGATGTTAGAACCGCACTTGCTGATTCGCTTGAGGCATTTCTTGCTTCATATCAGGGCGTAATTGATATTGACCGCGATGACAAGCTGGGGAAAGAGCAGATCGCATTGAAGCTGGATCATTCAAAGCTTTCCCAATCAGGTCTGACCGTTGCCGATGTTGCGCATAATGTCAGGCTTGCATATGATGGAGAAGTTGTAACAAGCGTCAGATACGGTGATGAAAATGTTGGATTCCGCGTTATTTTGGAAGAAGAAGCCCGCCGCAAACCCGGATATCTAAGTGAGATAATGGTGCCAAACCGTCAGGGCAGGTTAATTCCGCTGGGACAGGTAGCAGGATTCAGTACTGCTCCAAGCCTTTCCGGATATAACCACTACGATGGTGAACGGAGCATTGTCGTTACCGCAGGTATTGTTACAGGTGAAACCACTCCATTGATTGTAACTCAGGCTGCAATTGACCATTTTGACCTCAAGAACTGGCCGGGTATGCGCTTTGTGGTTGGCGGTGAAGCGGAAGAAACTCAGGAATCCATGAAAAGCCTCGCAATAACAATGATCGCTGCGTTTGTAGGAATATATTTTGTTCTGGTACTACTCTTCAACTCACTTACTCAGCCTCTTATCGTAATGATCGCTATTCCCTTTGGTTTTATCGGCGTGATCAGCGCTTTTACACTTAATAATGAACCTCTGGGATTTATGGCAATATTAGGTGTGATCGGGCTAATGGGTGTGGTCGTAAATGATGCACTTATACTTGTAAATTACATAAATGAACAAATGAGGTGCTGTGCTGAAAAGAAGATAAAATTTCTTGTTGCAAAAGGTACAGCAGGACGGCTCAGGCCAATTCTTATGACCTCAATAACGACTGTAGCAGGCCTTTTACCTTTAGCATACGGTATCGGCGGCTCCGATCCCTGGATAGCTCCAATGGCTTTGGCGTTAGGATATGGTATTCTGTTTGCAACACCATTAACACTCATATTGCTGCCTTGCCTGTACATGGTCAGGAATGATTTTGCGAGAATGTATAACTGGATAATCAAAAAATTCAACATTAAAACAAACCTGTATCAGGTCGTAGTAAATAATTTATTTTAAATTGAGGATAGATCATGAGATCGTTTTTTAAATCTTTGAAAGTTTTTCTCAAAAGATCGTTTAGCGGACAAATCCACTTTTCGAAAGAATTTTCAGGCAAAGTCCTCTTAATGGAAGAAGGGAAAAGATTTCAAGTCTTCAGAGATCTTAAAGTTGTTCTAAATCAAATTCCGGATAAATCAGCTGCTGTTTTTAAAGTGCGTTTCAAGTTTTCCGGTCTTTCCCTTGCTGTTAACAAACGTATGTCAATATTTCCGGCTCCTTTTCTGATGGCGAAACCCGGATTTCGTCAGAAAATCTGGACTGTAACAGAGGAAGGCTGGTTTCAGGGAATCTATCAGTGGGCATCAAGGGAGTCTGCTGAAAAATATCCGGAGTCATTCATATTTAAGATGATGATAAAACGTTCTGCCGAAGGCACTTTATCTTATGATGTAATTCCGGATACTATTCTGTCGGAGTACATTGAAAATCTTATCCAATAGTTGGATAATTTTAAAAAGGAGGATTTTTTGGACATGCTAAATGATGTTTCCGAAACTGCATTGATCACCCTGAAAGCAAGGGTTATCGAAGCAAAAAAGGAAAATCCGTTATTACGCGATGATACTGGAGTAAATTTGTTGAACAGGATCGAATCTATCCTGCCGATTGAAACCAGGAAAAGGATCATAGACAGAAAATTACCGTCAACTCTTACACGGCATATTGCGTTAAGAGCCCGCAAGTATGACAGCTACGCCAGGAATTTCATCAAAGAAAACACGGATGGATTAGTCGTAAGCCTGGGGTGCGGTTTTGATACCAGGTATTGGCGTGTATCTGAGAAACCATGGAAATATATCGAGATCGACCTGCCGGGAGTGATCGCTGCTAAAAATGAAATTCTGAAAGATAATGTGAATTATTCTATGGTAGGATGCTCGGTATTAGAAGAAAAATGGATTAAAGAAATAAGTGCAATTCAAAACGAAAATGTACTTTTCCTGGCGGAAGGTCTGTTTATGTATTTACCGCAAAATGCAGTGGAAGGTATTTTTAAAAAAATCTCTGAAACATTTTCAAAGTCTTCGATAGTTTTTGAAGTAGTTAACAAAAAATATACGAAGGGAATATGGAAGAAGGTTGTAGAAGCCAGGATGAAACGCGCTTTGGGAAGCGAAGCAGGTTCTTATTATGAATTCGGTGTGTATGATGCGAAAGAGATTGAATCCTATGGAAAAAGCATTAGAGTCTTTGAAGAATGGTCATATTTTGAGGATAAGGACATAAGACCAAAATTCTTAAGGCTTTTAAGAAATATAAAATTTATGTCAAGAACCCAATGGACAATTAAAGCAATAATTGGGCAGCAAAACGCTGCAGGTTTGTGAGACATTTAATAGAAACGTAAAATAAAAAAAAGGAGTATTGTCATGAAATCGTTAACAAAACTTACATTCGTGATCATTATGATCTGTGGAATTATTTTTTCTTCGGTATTTGATGAAAATGATGCGTATTCTCAAAGCATACAGGGAGGTCTGAACCTCCTTATCGGCGTGCCTCAGGGAGATTTTAAAGAGAATATCGGTACCAGTAAGGTCGGGGGATCGATCTGGGCAGGTTACAAATTAAAGAATTCTCCTGTTTCTTTTGGTCTGGAATTAGACTATTTCATGTACGGTAAGACAAAACGGACAGAATTATTTAATAATAACATTCCGGAGGTTAACGTAGATGTCTCAACCACATATAATATTCTTTCAGCCCTTTCCTTTTTGAGATTTTCGTCAAAAAGAGGGAATGTTATTCCTTATTTTGACTGCTTAGTTGGATTTAACTATCTTTATACAAGAACATCCGTAAGCGACGATGAAGATTATTTCGAATCAATTGCAGCGACGACAAATTATGATGATACCTCTTTAAGTTATGGTTTTGGCTTGGGATGTATGCTGAAAATATTTGACATTCAAAATAAGAAAAATGAAAACAATCCTTTTCAGGTTTTTTTGAATTTCAGATTCCAATACCTATTAGGTAACGAAGCTGATTATCTTCGAAAAGGTTCACTGACCACTGCGGGTCAGAGAGTAATTTATGATCTATCCAGATCCCGCACAGATATGCTGACGATACAGATTGGAGCAAATGTAATATTTGATATCCGCTGACACATGGGAATATTTACTCAACTGAATAAATATTTGAGCTAAAGAAATTAGTGAGGATTATCATGGGAAAAACCAAAAAAAATCTATACTTGCTGCTTTTAAAGGAGGTCTTGGGATGTGGATCGCTGCTAATTTTGGAGTGGATTATAAAACTGAAATTGCAGGCTTTTGCTGCAGACCGGAACTATACTCGAGCAGGTTGGCAGAGCATATATGTCCATTATATACCGGGAGTTAAATGACTGTGAAAGAAAAAATTTGTACCACTTTAAATCCGGAACATTTTCATCAAACCCTCCTGGGCTTTTTGGGGGTTGGACAATATCCGGACTCAAAACCGATTTATATTTCAAATCGGGATAATATTCTCAAAGAACAGCAGGATAAGATGGATTCAATAACAACAAGGGAATTATCTGCTCCATGCGGATTGGACTGCTTCAATTGCGAACTATATGAGGAAAACATCACAGAGGAAATGAGACAGCAATTTGCGGCTAAGTTCCAAAAAGATCCCGAAGAAGTAGCCTGTAAAGGATGCAGATTAGAAAAGGGATGCAAACTTCTGGAGAAGACCTGCGAGACACTTAAATGCGTTGGGGAAAAGAAGGTGGAATTCTGTTTCGAATGTGATGAGTTCCCCTGTCCAAAGCTGCAGCCCGCAAAAGATGGAGCTGACAAATTCCCCCATAACTTCAAGCTTTTTAATCTGTGCCGTATGAAAGCTGTTGGAGTAGAAAAATGGGCTGAAGATGAAGCTAAACTAATACGCCAGCGTTATTTTAAAGGAAAATTTTTCCACGGGAGCGGCCCAATTCTGAAGCAATAAAAGTGAATGAAATTAATGATCCGAAATATAAGAGGTTTTTCGAATGGAAACAGATCGGACAAAAAATATCGGGACTTTATTAAAGAAAGATGATGAAAATGATGAAAAAAAATTCTTAAATTTTTGGATCAAAGAAACCTTGGAGGAAAACTTATGAAAGCAATTATATGCACAAAATACGGGCCGCCTGATGTTCTTCAGTTGGGAGAGGTAGAAAAACCAACTCCCAAAGATAATGAAGTACTTATCAAAATATGTGCAACAACAGCAAACGGGGCGGACACGAGAATTAGAGGAGCCGTATTCCCTTCCGTGTTCAAGTTTTTTGTGCGGGCTGCGTTAGGTTTCACAGGGCCAAGAAAAAAAATATTGGGTGTAGAGTTGGCAGGGGAGATTGAATCCGTTGGTAAGGATGTGACACACTTTAAAGCTGGTGACCAGGTTTTTGCTTCTTCCGGTGCAGGTTTTGGTGCTTATGCCGAGTACAAATGCCTGTCAGAAGATGAGGTAATGACTATCAAGCCGGCCAATATGTCCTTTGAGGAAGCCGCTGCTGTTCCTCATTGTGCACTGGCTGCATTGTATTTTATTAAAAAGGCGAATATTCAGAGCGGACAAAAAGTACTTATCTATGGTGCTTCCGGAGGTATAGGTACTTTTGCAGTGCAGATCGCTAAATCATTCGGTGCAGAAGTTACTGGAGTATGCAGTACGGCGAATATAGAATTGGTCAAATCAATAGGAGCCGATAAGGTAATTGATTATATTAAAGAGGATTTTACCAAAAATGGCGAAACCTTTGATGTGATCTTTGACACTGTTGGTAAAAGCCCCATTTCGGATTGTATAAAATCACTGAATAATAAAGGTTTGTATTTTTTAGCTGTTCATTTGGAACTGTTACGCATGATGCGGGGGCTGTGGACATCGATGACAAGCAGCAAAAAAGTGATCGGAGGGGTGGCTTCTTATACAACTGAAAATCTGAATTTTCTCAAAGAGCTCATTGAAGCAGGAAAGATGAAATCAGTTGTAGATAGAAGCTATACGTTTGAGCAAATGGCTGAGGCACACAAGTATGTCGACAAAGGGCACAAAAAGGGAAATGTAGTTATAACTGTGGAACATAATAATAAAACCTGACAAATTAGGTGGAAAAGTATGAATATTATCAAATCAAAAAAAATTAAATTAAAAACTAAAAGAGTATTTCTTAAATTAGGTACTTGCTCACGCACATTCTTTTATATTTTAAACCGTGAATTCGGTCATCCAAAGGAGATGGAAGAGCATGCCATAGACCCGTTAGCAGGAGGAATACTGCAGCAGGGATATCAATGCGGAATGCTTTGGGGGGCTTCAATGGCTGTGGGAGCGGAATCCTTTCGCAGGAGTGACAACCCGGATCAGGCTGTCGGAATAGCTATAAAAGCAACTCAATATATTATGGAATCTTTTGTAAACAGGGCAAAAAGCATTGAATGTCAGGACATAACTGAAACTGATTTTTCAAATAAATGGGGTTTCGTAAAATACTTTTTTACCGGTAAATTCCTATCCTGCTTTAAACTCGCTGAAAAATGGGCTCCGGAAGCGATCAAAGCAGCAACTGAAAGTTTATCACTAGAACAAGCTGATCTACTTCAACAACCGATAAGCTGCGCTTCTGAAGTCGTAAAAAAAATGGGAGCCAGTGATGAGGAAATGGTTATGGTAGCCGGATTTGCAGGAGGTCTTGGTTTGAGCGGCAATGGATGTGGGGTTCTAAGTGCCGCAATATGGAAGACCATTCTCGAATTGGTTAGAAAAGAAAACTGGAAATCCTCTTTTTCCGATCCTGTTTCAGATAATATTTTAAAAAAATTCTATGAAGTGACCGATTATGAAATGGAATGTCATAAAATATGTGGAAAACGTTTTAAGACAATAGACGAACATACAGAATTTATAAAAAACGGTGGTTGCGATGAACTGATTGATGTACTCGCGCGATCATAATTACTGGAAGGGAAAATTACTATCAATCAAATAAAGAGGGATACCCTTATGAAAGCGATCGTATGCACAAAATACGGGCCTCCTGATGTTCTTCAACTCAAAGAAGTGGAAAAACCACAGATAGAAGACAATGAAGTCTTAATTAGAAATTATGCTTCATCAATGAACACAGTAGACATTGTATTCCGGAGTGGTAAGGTTCCAAAAGTAATCTTCCGGGGTATCAGGAAGTTGGCAGGACTGGGTTTAAGACTATCTTTCTGTGGACTCAGAAAGCCAAAACAGGAAATTCCCGGTTTTGGTTTTGCAGGTGAAATTGTATTGGCTGGGAAAGAAGTAACAGATTGGAAAGCAGGAGACCATGTCTATGGATACTCACCAGGAGCTTGTGCTGAATATATGACAGTTACTGCATCCATATTGGCAAAAAAACCTGCGAATTTGAGTTTTCAGGAAGCTGCAGCGGTCCCAGGGGGGGCTTCACCTGCATTATTGGCGTTTAGAGATTTAGCACAACCTGAGAAAGGCCAGAAAGTTCTTATCATTGGCGCTTCCGGAGGGATAGGTACATTTGGAGTACAAATTGCTAAACTGTATGGAGCTGAAGTCACCGGTGTTTGTGGACCTGCTAATGTAGATATGGTAAAAGAGATCGGAGCTGAGTTTGTAATCGACTATACAAAGGAAGATTATACAAAGAAGGATCAAACCTATGATATAATTTTCGATGCCGTTGGTGCCAGTACCCTTTCTAATTGTAAGAAAATTCTAACAGACGAGGGATCCTATGTTTCTAATAATATCCTGAGCAGCCCAAAAAACATTTTCCATGTAATGACCAATCGTTTTAGGAGGAAGAAATTGAAATTTGGGGTAGCAGATGAGAGTGCAGATAACCTTAACTTACTCCGGGAATGGATTGAGAGCGGAAAGATCAAACCGGTAATAGATACTGTGTATCCTCTAAGCCAAACTGCAGATGCTCATCGACATTACGAAACAGGTCATTCTAAAGGTCGAGTAGTGATCAGCATAGATTGAATAAGTAAGGATCTCGATCAATTGATCTATTAATTTTTGGAGAAAAACTAATGAAAGCAATTGTATGCACCAAATACGGATCACCCGATGTCCTTCAGGTGGGAGAGGTGGAAAAACCTGTCCCCGGGGACAATGAAGTACTGGTAAAAATATATGCGGCAACAGTAACAGCAGGAGACGTGAGAATTCGAAGTTTCTCTGTCCCTCTCCTGTTCTGGCTTCCATTCAGAATAGCATTAGGTCTCAGAAAACCAAAAAAGACTATATTAGGGGTTGAGTTTACCGGGAAAATTGAATCAGCAGGCAAAGATGTAAAACTATTTAAAGAAGGTGACGAGGTATTTGGATCCTCCCCCTGGATGAGTTTTGGTTGTTATGCCGAGTACATATGTCTGCCTGAAGATGGGGTTCTGGCAATAAAACCGGCAAATATGAGCTATGAGGAAGCCGCCCCCGTTCCTTTTATGGGAATAGGTGCATTGTTTTTCCTTAGAAAAGGAAATATCCAGAGCGGTCAAAAAGTTCTTATATATGGCGCTTCAGGAGCAGTTGGTACTTATGCGGTACAACTTGCAAAATACTTTGGGGCAGAAGTTACAGGAGTATGCAGTACCACGAACCTGGAAATGGTGAAATCTCTGGGAGCCGATAAGGTAATTGATTACACTAAAGAGGATTTTACCAAAAGCGGTGAGACCTATGATGTTATTTTTGACACGGTGGGCAAGAGTCCGTATTCAGGTTGTTTAAGATCTCTAAAGAAAAAAGGATTCTACCTTTTAGCTGACCAGGGGCTTTCACAGATGGTTCGAGGACTTTGGACTTCAATGACAAGCAGCAAGAAAGTAATAGGCGGCACAGCAAGCGCAAAGACTGAAGATTTAATTTTTCTCAAAGAGCTTATTGAGGCCGGAAAACTAAAATCGGTAATAGACAGACGCTATCCGTTGGAACAGATTGCCGAAGCGCACCGGTATGTCGACAAAGGGCACAAAAAGGGAAATGTAGTAATAACTTTGGAACATAGCGACAAAACCTGACAAAGCCCTGCAGTTGACGGCGGGGAGTTGCGGTTTTTATTAATGTTTCCGGAATGCGACAGGTTTTAGCTGGTCGGACGCTTTTCGGCAGACCACTACCGCAACTGAACTTAGGTCGTTGGTCGTCCTGAGTCCTCATACAAAATAATATTTAAGGGATGATGTTATTTGGAAATTGATTGGTCAAAAGCAAAGAAAAAGACATTATGGCATTATGAAGACTTAATCGAGAAAATGCTTGATGTTCTTGATTATAGTTTCGTCCAGAAATATTACAATTATACCATGTTAGATGCAGCAACCTATTCAAAGAGATTACAACATGGTTATCTATTAAATGGAAAAGAAACCTCATATATTAGTCAAATTACCAGACACTTTGAAATGCTTAGCATTTTTGGAGTAAAGAATTATCTGGAATTGATTCAACGAGTAAGCACAAAAGCAAATTGTGAGTTATTCCTCAAAGAAGTAGACTTTAGTTTTGAGATGCTGATCCAATTATTAAATTTTCTTTTCCGCTGGGTATTACCATTTAAATGCACTGTCAAAGAACTGGTGGAAACTATATCAAAGCCAGATAAAGATTATTTACCGATCCTTAAAGAACTCAAAATCAGGTCAAATCTTGATATATTAGAAAAATTTCGAACGAGAAAAAGTAGATCACTACTATCAATTGAAACAGGAATTAAGGAAATATTTATTCTTGAACTCACCCATCGTGCAGATATATCGCGTTTAGCCTATGTACGTGGGAAGACTATAAAACATCTTTGCGGAGGCGGATATAGTACTTTGGATAAAATTGCATCTGCTGATATGAATAAAATGGAAGAGGATATGACAGCATATTATGTAACTCTGGGAAAAAGTTTTTCGGATTTCAAAGCCGTGATTCCTCTCGATTGGATGATTGGAGGGGCAAAAGTTTTACCAAAAATAATCGAAGTATAGTATTATGACAATAAAAACTAAATGGATTGAAATTTTGTATAAGACTGCCACTGGCAGCAGGAAGATCAGAAACCTTTTTACACCTTTAGGGGCGTTCATCTACGCTCTTTTGATATTTTCTTTTGTGGTTTTAGCTTTGCAAGTGGATAAGTTGTTAAGTCTTACAGCTATATTCCCCAAACCGTTTAACATAATTTTATCTTTACCGGTCTTTTCGATCGCTTTGTTTTTAATAGGATGGTCGGTGTTAAATTTTCTTAGAGTAAAGGGTACTCCGGTTCCATTCAATCCTCCACCCCGATTAGTCACGACCGGTCCCTATTTATATTCCAGGAATCCAATGCTGACCGGTGTATTTTCACTGCTATTTGGTTTTGGTCTATTATTTGGCTCCGTTTCACTTCTTTTTGTATTCACACCGCTTTTTATATTGATAAATGTTTGGGAACTGAGATCGATCGAGGAACCGGAACTCGAAAAGCGGTTGGGAGAAGAATATATTGAATATCGAAAAAGAACACCTATGTTCTTTCCGGGTTTTAAGATATTTTTCAAAAGGTAAAAGTCAAGATAGAAACGAAGCCACTTTTTGTAAAAATTGTGGTTATGGATCGTAATTCCGAACTTGGCAATTAATTTACCGTAATCATTCTTGATTTGTGCAGAAACATCAATCATAAGAAGTATTCCGGTCTCTTGATTTTGTCCTGAATGTCTTTCATTCAAAAAAACAACCGTTTTACTGTAAAAATCGAACCTTTTACTGCAAACCGCTTTTCCTGAATACAATCATTAATTAATTTTAAATGAATGCAAATTATTATATGTCGACAGGAGACATCATGAAGAGATTTTACTTTATACTGCTGTTTGTACTGGTTTTATCCCGGGAAGGTTCAGCTCAGTCAATTTCACAGTGGCGGGGACCTGATAGAAATGGAGTATTTCCGGAAACCGGTCTGTTGAGATCATGGCCTGAAAATGGCCCGGAAATGCTATGGTTCAAAGATGGTTTGGACAGAGGTTATTCATCTGTGACTGTTACGGATCAGGTAATTTATGTTACCGGACGGAATAACAGAGAAGAATATCTAACTGCACTGGATTTGAATGGTGGTCAGCTCTGGAGAATTCAATATGGACATGGAGTGAGAAGAACGTACCCTGACACACGCTGTACACCGACGGTCCAGGGGAACCGCATTTACCTGATCAGCGGTCAGGGTGAAGTGGTCTGTGTTAATGCTGATGAAAAGAAGATACAATGGCAGGTCCCGGCTTTTGAAAAATTTCAGGGCAGATTCTGGCAGTGGGAAATTGCCGAATCACCTCTTTTAGTAGATGACAAAGTGATATATACTCCGGGAGGTCCCCTTACTACCATGGTAGCCCTGGATAAACGTACTGGTGAGACCCTCTGGCAGACTGAGAGCCTGAACGACACATCTTCCTTTGTGTCACCGATCCTTATTGAGTACGAAGAAAAGAAGATCATAGTCAACGTAACGATAAATTATATTTTCGGTGTGGATGCGGGAAATGGAAAAATATTATGGAAGGTCAAGTACTCGGAAATTCAGGCGCCTGATTTTCATCCCTGGGCACCGAGAAATAATTGTATTACACCGTTATATAATGACGGGCATCTTTTTGTAACAAGCGGGTATGATCATGTCGGTATAATGTTTAAACTCACAAATGGCGGAACCGGGATCCAGCAGGTATGGACGAATTCCACCCTGGATTGTCATCATGGCCAGGTTGTTCGTGTCGGTCAATATATTTTTGGAGCCAACTGGATAGATAACAGCAATGGAAACTGGTGCTGTATTGATTGGAAAACGGGTAAAACCATGTATGTGAAAAGCTGGCATTGTAAAGGATCGATCAGTGCGGCGGACGGTTTGCTTTACTGTTATGAAGAAAGGCGGGGAAACCTGGCACTTGTCGAACCGACACCGGATGAGTTTAAAATTATAAGTTCATTTCAAATTACCGGAGGCAAGGGTCCCCACTGGACCCAGCCTGTTATACATAACGGAATGCTTTATATCCGTCATGGTGATACATTAATGGCTTTTGATATTAAGCAAAAATTAGGTGAATAAATAAATTCTCCAGGAATTTAAATTTTTAATATATCCAAAATTAAAAATGATCTATTTACTATCAGCAGCAAGCTGAAGTACGTCATTCCAGCGAAGGCTGGAATCCAGTTATTTTTCTTTTTTCTTGTGAATCAATTTAAACAATTGTAATTTGGTTTAGTATAAGGAAAACTATAGAATAACTTGTTAGGCGTATAGGAGAAGACAAATGGTTAATACAGCAAATGGTTTTGCCCAAAACCAGATTGACCGGAAACACCCCTGTTTTTTCGAAAGGACCTTACCTGTGAATAAGTTAATCTTCACTCTTGCCGGCATCATCCTGCTGACAGCAGCCTTTTCCAGTGCCCAATCCCAGACTCCTGTCTTCACTCATCAGGACACCCTGCGCGGCACCATTACCCCTGAACGGATCTGGTGGGATCTTAATTATTATCATCTCGATATTAAAGTCGATCCCAAAGATAAGACTATTACCGGTCAGAATATGATTCAGTATAAAGTACTCGAACCCGGGCAGATTATGCAGATCGATCTGCAGCCGCCGCTTGAGATGGGGAAAGTGACTCAGAATAATATACCGCTTAAAGTGAGAAAAGACGGCAATGCCCACTTCATTGAATTGACTGAGAAACAAATACCTGGTTCGGTAAACAGGGTCATCGTACAGTACGGCGGTGAGCCGCAGGTGAGCAGACGCCCGCCGTGGAGCGGAGGTGTGACCTGGAAAAAAGATAATAACGGAATTGATTTTATCGCCACAGCGAATCAGGGTGACGGAGCCAGCCTCTGGTGGCCGTGTAAAGATAATCCTTATGATGAACCGGACAGCATCCTGATGAGTATTAATGTGCCGGGCCATCTCACCGATGTCTCCAACGGCCGGCTGCGGGGAGTGGATAATCTGAAAGACGGAACCAGAACGTTTCACTGGTTTGTATCCAATCCTATAAACCATTACGGGGTGAATATCAATATCGGTGATTATGTCCATTTCTCAGAGGTATATCAAGGCGAGAAGGGTCCTCTGGACTGTGACTACTGGGTGCTGAAAGATAATCTCGCAAAGGCGAAAGTCCATTTTAAAGAGGTTCCCAGAATGCTGACTGCGTTTGAACACTGGTTCGGACCATATCCATTTTATGAAGACAGTTATAAACTGGTTGAGGCTCCCTACCTTGGGATGGAACATCAGAGTTCGGTTACTTATGGTAATGGCTATAAAAATGGATATCAGGGAACAGATCTAAGCAATTCAGGTTGGGGATTAAAATTTGATTTTATCATTGTCCATGAATCAGGTCATGAATGGTTTGCCAATAATATTACCAACAGAGATGCGGCCGATATGTGGATTCATGAAGCATTTATCGCCTATTCTGAAAATCTTTTTCTCAATTATTTTTACGGTAAAGAGGCAAGTGCAGCGTATGTACTCGGCACCAGAGCGAAGATAAGAAATGACAGACCTATTGTTGGCATTTTTAATGTCAATTATTCCGGCTCCGGTGATATGTATTATAAAGGTTCCAATATGCTGCATACCCTGCGTCAGCTTATTAATGATGATGAAAAATGGCGCTCCATCCTGCGCGGATTGAACAGTGAATTTTATCATCAGACTGTGACCGGTGACCAGATTGAATCTTATATAATTGAAAAGTCGGGACTGGATCTTAAAACATTTTTCGACCAGTATGTAAGAGATGTGAAAATTCCGGTTCTGGAGTACTATATTAAAGACAATGTGCTCAGCTACCGCTGGAGCAACTGTGTGAGGCGGTTTAATATGCCGCTTCAGGTTACGGTGAACGGTGAGGAGAAGTGGCTGAAACCGACCCAGCGCTGGCAAAAGCTGAAACTTGACGTGCCTGTTAAGTCATTTGTCGTTGATCCGGATTACTATGCTGCCTCTTTTAATATTTATGGTGAAAAGTAAATGCGGAAAACAAATAACAAATAATTTCACCTGACATTTTTCCGCAACGCTCCAAAATGCAGGTGAGCTCAGCGTTAGCGCATAAGTAAAATCATCCTCTCATCCTGCCAATTTTTGATAAAAATTGTGGTTATGGAATCAAATTCCAGGATTAACCTTTAATCAACCGCAGCCGTTCTTAATTTGCTCAGAAACATCAATCTTAAGAAATTAACCTGCTGTTTTTTATTATCCTGTTTGTCATGTTATCAGGTAAGTAAACAACTCAATTTATGCATATTTTTATCAAAAATCGGGGAAAAATCGGAGGATACCATACCTATTTATTTTTATGCTTTGGTTTTCTTCCGGCTTGTTTTAATGTAAGGTCAGGATTTAACATTTTCTCTAAAGATTTTATAAAGACCGTACTTCCGTGAGGATGGCCTGAGCGTTCCTGTTTTTGAAGGCACCATTGTTGTAAGTTTCGTTTTGTATTCTAATGTCAGGTCTCGCATAAAATGTACCATTCAAAAAATCTAATAAAATGATAACATATTGAAATATTAAGACATAAATGTTACATATAAATATATTAAAATTATCCCGTAGGGATAATATGTTTATAGCAAATCTAAATATAAAAAACAGGAAGAAGTCCCGTCAGGGACGTTATGTCTTATTGAATCAGAATATTTATCCTGAAAATAGGTTTTTATTACATATCGTCCCTACGGGACTTGAATTATTTAAGATCATCACATGCTATAAACATTTCATCCCTACGGGATTGTAATGACAAATCTTGTAAAAAATGGTGAATTATTATGCCACTTTATAGTTGACATTACACTTAAAGTCTTTTCCCCCCCCTAAAACATTTCTTGAAACAAATGTCTTGACATTACCGTAAAATATTAGTAGGTTAGTTACACAAGTAGTTAACTAAATAACTAATAAGGTTGATAAAAAAATTAACATCAGGTCAAGGAAGGTAAAGAACAGGAATGAAACCGGAATTTGATTCAGAAAAATCGATCTTCCTGCAGATAGCCGAGAGTATCGAAGATGATATTCTGCAAAAAGTTATTGAAGAAGAGACTCAGGTACCGTCGACTAATCAGCTGGCGGTAATGTACCGAATCAATCCCGCCACTGCCGCCAAGGGGATCAATATGCTGGTAAATGAAGGGATCCTGTACAAAAAAAGGGGAATCGGTATGTTTGTTTCAAGTGGAGCGGCAAAAAAGATCCGTACCAAAAGAAAAAAATCATTTGAAGATAAATATATTGTCCCCTTACTGGATGAAGCCTCCAACCTGAACATTTCGAAAAAAGAAATAACAGATATGATAAATAAAGGAAGGGAAAAGTAAAAATGGAACACACAGAATATGTCCTTGAAACTAAAGTGGTCTGCAAATCTTATGGACCCATAACTGCCCTTGAAAACGTCAACCTGCGTTTTGAAGATAAAAAAATATATGGATTACTTGGCCGAAATGGCGCAGGAAAAACGACCCTTCTGGACATTATTACGTCCAGGATCTATGCCGACCTTGGGAACGTTTCCTGTTTCGGGAAGGACATTATAAAACATCCGAAAGTCATAGCAGAAAACTTCTGCTACATGCCGGAAAAGCATTATTTCCCGGGGCGGTTCAAGGTTAAAAAACTGCTGTCCTATGGAAAAATAGCTTACCCGAATTACAGCGAAGAGTATGCGGAGAAGTTGTGCCGGTATTTCAATTTGAATACCGGACAGAAATACCAGCAGTTATCAAGGGGACACCAGTCGATATTCAGGATCGTTCTGGGACTTGCCTCCAAAGCCGCGGTTACCATTTTTGATGAACCGGTACTCGGTCTGGACGCCGTTGCCAGAGACAGATTCTATTCGGAGCTGATCGAAGAATTTTCCAGGGATCCCCGTCTTTTCATTGTCTCGACCCACTATATCGAAGAGTCTGCGAACCTGTTCAATGAAGCTGTCATCATAGATAAAGGCAAATTGATCCTTCAGGCGCCGGTGGAAAAGCTGCTTTCAAACGCATTTTATGTTTCAGGAAAGTCAGCCCGCGTTGATGAATTCGTACAAAACCGGGCTGTCATAGGCAGCCAGGCTGTCAATGACTTGAAGACGGCTGTGGTAGAGGGAGACCTGAATGCTGAAGAACGGGCGCCGGGCTTGCGTTTTTCTCCTATAACCATTCAAAAACTGTTTATTCATCTGACAAATGACCAAATAGAACAGGAGCAATAAAATGAAAAAGATCGCATCTAATATAAAATATAAAATGAAATATCAGTCTGTCTGGGCAGCATGGTATCTGGGTATATATTTGTTTATAATGATGACACTTTATTTAGCCCTCATTAAAACTTCTCTTATCAGCAGCAGTGAAGGAAGTTTTGTTTTCCGCCTCTGGGGAGCGGCAGTAGTCCAGTTCGCATTTACGCTGAGGTTCAGGGAAGATTTTGATTTTTTCCTGACATACAGCAATACCCGTGTGGAAATTTTTCAATCACTCCTGGGAACAGCGATCGGGTTCAGTGGTTTCTACAGTGGTATAATTGTTCTGGAGAAGCTGACAGTTGATAGTTTAAATAATGTTTTCGGCTTCCATAATATTAATGATCCTTTTCATTTCTTTTCGCCTTATGCGGCGGATAATATTTACCTTCTGTTCATCTTTTTCTTTGTATTGATCGCAAGCTGTTCAATATTCGGACTGCTGCTGGGATCGCTTTTTTACCGTTTTGGAAGAGCATTCACTGTGGCGTTCTGGTTATTGGTCTCCCTTATTCCTGTGGTGCTGCTGCCGCTGATTTTATGGTACCCCTACCCGCAAAGTGATAAATCGGGTTTAATTGCAAATATTGGAGAGTTTCTGAAAAATTTTGATGTACTGACCGGGTCCGGGTTTCTGTTTATTCTGGCAGTTATTTTCGGTGCAGCAGCATATCTGAACATTCGGAGCCTGCCGCAGAAGTCGCAGACCACATAGAACAGACCTTGAAAATGAGGAGGTGTTAATTTGACTGATAGCATACAAGACAAAATGAGAAAAAGCAGGATCAGCATATTTAAATACCTCCGCATTTTTTCATTCAGCAAATAAACGAAGGATTGTCATATTCAGTGCACAAAAATTGACATAATTGACAATTCTTTTTTTGTCTGATTTTGTAACTTGTTGTTATTATACAACTTATTATTCTGGCACAATAATGGCATAAATTAAAATCAGAAAGGCCATTCAATCAATTGGAGATATCAAAAATGACTAATAAAGAAAACGCAGCCGGAAGAAACAGGATATACTTTTTAGACAACCTCCGGACTTTCATGATATTTTTAGTGGTTCTTATTCATGCCGGCGGAGTGTATGAAAGCAGCGGTACCTGGGCTTTTTTCTGGATCGTTGATGATTATTCTACCAATGTATTAGCCGATAAACTGAACTTGATAATTGACATTTTTGTCATGGCTGCAATATTCTTTGTTTCCGGATTTCTGACGCCGTTATCTTTGAAAAACAAGAGCGCCGGGACATTTTTGAAAACCAAATTAAAGAGACTCATGATCCCCTGGGGTATTGCGGTTTTGACCTTAATGCCATTATATAAAATCATTTACTTGTACTCCAGAAACATTCCCCAGGAAAGCTGGACTACCTATTTTCACTGGAACAACGGTATTTTCAGTCAAAACTGGCTGTGGTTTCTTCCCGTTCTCTTCCTGTTCGACACACTGTATTTGATCTTCTCAAAAGTAAAAATAAAACTTCCGGACATTACTATTAAAAGTGCCATTTGGGCTGTCTTCATTATTGGTTTTATTTATAGTTACATTATGGATGTATTTCAATGGCAGGATTGGACAAAAACAGCTTTGATTAATTTCCAGAATGAAAGACTGTTGATCTATTTTATGATCTTTCTGTTAGGTTCTCTTTGCTATAAACAAAAGATATTTGAATCAAATCCGAAGAGCAAAAAGTTTTATAATATTATTGTTTGTACTGTGTGGATACCAACAGCTTTTTATCTTTATTTATTCATTAATACCGTTATGAAGCCGGGCAATATCGTTTTTTCCGGGACGGCGGATAAACTGCTTTTATGGTTAAGTTTTCACTTTTCCTTATTATTCCTGCTGTACGCGATGGTGAATACTTTCAGGTATTATCTGAACAGGCAGGGAAAAGTGGGAAAAATACTAAGCGAGAATTCCTACAATGTTTATATAATACATGTGGTTGTTATTGGCGGAATTGCATTAACCATGCTTAATACGGCAATTCCTTCGCTTTTAAAGTACTTTATTTTAACAGTATCAACCTATATAGTGAGTAATTTATTAGTTTATTTTTATAGAAAAGTAATTAAATCGAAAATATTGATTAAAAACAGTTTATCCGCCGTCCCGGAAAAAACGATATTGCCCGG
>JBHPGK010000039.1:0-19886 GCA_042570605.1 Candidatus Zhuqueibacterota bacterium | reverse complement strand
CTCGGGGGGATGCTTCGCGCATGCTGCGTCTATACAATTACGATTTCAGGGAATGTCAAAATACCTATTTCGTGGTCATGACAAATACACCATCCCAATCGGATGGGGGCGGATTTATTTTACACTGCTTGCATCTCTCAAGGTATACTTTTGAAGGACCGTCATTTGGGTCGATGTTTAAAGCTTCTTCGAATGATTTTATACCATTATCCCAGTCAAGGGATCTGTAATACTCTAATCCCTGATTATATAATTCCACAATTTTTTTCATGTCACCGGACAAGCCATCATTTTTCTTTGCTAGAACTTCATATACGGTCACAGGCAGGTTTTTACCTTTTACCCTGAGCAGGTCCAGAAAACGTGATTCAATGTCGTTCTTACACATTTCATATGTAAATTCACTTATCATGATATTTGTACCATACTGTTTATTCGCACCTTCGAGCCTGGCCCCAAGGTTCACACTGTCTCCCATTACGGTGTAATCGAACCTGTCTGCCGCACCCATATTTCCAACGACCATGGGTCCTGTATTAAGTCCGATCCTTACATAAAGTTCAGGCCTGTTCTCCTCTTTCCATTTCTTCCGAAGATTGATCAGTTCATTCTGCATGTCAAGTGACACATGACATGCACGTGTAGGGTGGTCGTCAAAATGGATAGGTGCCCCGAATACCGCCATAATTGCATCACCTTCATATTTATCTATCATCCCGTCATAACTCAGTACTATATTTGTCATTGCGGTCAGGTATTCGTTCAGGAGTGCAACCAGTTCCTCCGGCGTCAACGCTTCGGAAATAGTGGTAAATCCGGCAACGTCGGAAAAGAACACCGTCAATACTTTTTTTTCTCCTCCAAGTTTAACCATGTCCGGATTTTGAATAAGTTCATCTACTACAGATTTCGTAACATACCTGGAAAAAATTCCCCTTATCATTTTCTTTTCCTGCTCTTCACTGAAAAAGTTATAGACAGTTGCAGATGTATATCCAAAGAGCAGAATCGTAACCGGGCCAAGGACATCTATCCATAAACCATGGCTTTGAAACATATATTGAGCCAATACGAGGTAAGCTATGGCTATGGCAGCCATCATGACAGCTGCATTAATTGGTTTGAAAACCGGTACTATAAAACCTATTAGCACACCGAGACCAAGCATAATAAAAATATTCTGAAAAACACTGAGCCTCTTTAAAAAACTTCCCATGAGCATTGTATTAAAAGCATTCGCATGAAGTCCGAGCATAGGATACCTGTCCATGTACGGCATCGGATTAAGGTCCCATGTCCCTGCTGCAGTCAAACCGTAAAAGAATACTTTGCCTTCGAAATCTTCCGGGTATAGTATTTTCCCTCCAATATCAGGAGATAAGAAGTAAAGAGGGTAATCGTCTTCCTTTAATTCTTTTTCCCGGATGATATCGGTAAGTAAATAAAAACCGGAGCTTATCTTATTCAGTTGGGGTTCATTAATTAACCTGGATATTTCATCAAGTGTTAGATTAGGATCTGTTTTCAATTGTTCCGCCATATCATAAGTATATTTCAATTGAGCATACATTTCTGATTGTCCAGGCGGATATTTATCCTCGGAATATTCAATATTGTTAATTATATCCTTTTCCATCTCTATTACAAGGATTAATGTAAAATATATATCAGGAACAATCTCGTCGATCGATCCTTCTGTCTTTTCGTATTCTTCCATGAATGAATTTATAACATCGTCATTAAATTCACCTGTTTCAAAATCTATTGCATTAAAAAGGTCCTTTTTTGAATGATAAATTTTCTTGATCTTTCTTAGGATAATTTCCTGCCGGATCAGGCTTGAGAAATTAACTGCTGCTACATACGGTATATGTAAGAAATCCTTTTCACTCCATTTGCCTGCCCAATTAACAAGCATTTTCCCTTTTTCATCGATAGGAATCCGTATCTTTATTTTTTCACCGGAGGGTGAAGTCCCTTCCGGAACATCAATATATGCTCCAGGTTTGATTTTAATATCTTTTACGTCCACTCCTATATGACTGCAGAACATCGACAATGCAAGCGAGGGGAATATCTTGCCGTCATATTCAACAATTAACGGGTATTTCCTGACGGATCCGTCTATATCTGCTACGGTCATAGCAAATGCAACACCTTTGGCAGAGGTTATTAGTTTTAATATCGGGGGCTCAATTTCAACATATTGCGATATACCGGATCCCTTAATTTCAGGGTCATCTATCCAGTAGTTTTCCAAAGCCCGATATGATTCATATGCCTCTCCTTTAGGAATAATAGTATTGTGTTCTATGTAAGAGGAGTCTCCCGTTTCTCCTAATTTAAAACTCTGACCTAAAAAAACGATACCTGTTTTTTCCAATACCTGAGCCAAATGTTCGTCATGATCAGGAAAATTTGATTCAATAAACTCTTTTGATACATTTTCATTCTGCAAATATTCCTCATTTTTGACAAGGTCCCTGTAATTCATGAATTTTTCACTTGGTTCAGGAAAATAGATATCAAATCCCACCATTTTTGCACCCATATCGTATATAGACTGAACAAGACTAGCATGTTTATCGCGGGTCCAGTCCTGAAATCTGCCTTCCTCTCCAAGTGATACCCCGTCAATGTCTATTGTTGCTACATCAGGATCAAAATGTACTGGTCCTCGTATCAGAAATCTCTGGTCATACAGCTTATATTCTGTGATTTCATAAAATTTGCTTAAAGATGCAAATATAACCAGTATGCTTACAGAAATAGCGATCAATAGATTCATTAATCTCTTTTTTAGCGGCATACTCTCTTTTGTAGCCATTAATTTACCCCTATGTTATGGCCTTAAGATTAAATAGAAAATTAATGCTTAAAATTTCAGCGAAATTGACACTTTACCTTCCTGATATTCTGTGTTTTGGATGTGCTTCAGATTTTCAGGAAGGTCAATCCCGTTTAAAAATATATCTGAACTTTCGCCGTTTTGCAATAAATTTATAACTTTGTACCCTTTTTTACCCAAAAAAATATCCGTTTCTTCATCGAGGATCAGTTTCCCGTCTATAATTCTGTTATTACCTTCAATCTCTGCATAAAGGATTTCCGGATTAATAAATTTCAGGATTCTCAATGTTATTGGAATATTCTCTATATGAAAAATTTCAAGGTCCAGCTTTTTGAAATTAATAATAACTCCGATCTTAAAAAGGTCACTGCTAAAATTAACCTTGATTTGTTTTATAATATCCGGCGGTATTTTGTTTTCATTAAAATAAACAATAGATAATACTTTCAGGAGAGATTCTGTTTCCTGTTCGGATAAAAAAGCTTTTGATTCTCCAATGGAAATACCATTGTTCTTTGTGATTTCATAATTGTCCTGTCCTGAGACCTTATAATACCAGTCAGGTATAAAAGTCGCTTTTTTATATTCGATGATAAGCAATAGTAAGAACAAACCGAATCCGGCAGCTAAAAAGAGTAGAAATTTTTTCATAATATTTATGTGATAAAAAACCCCCCCGATACATTTATATTGGCGCCGTTTATGTAGTCCGCTTCACCGGATATCAGGAATTTAATGACATTGAGTACATCGTCAGGTGTTCCTATCTTTCCTGCGGGGATCTCTTTGATTATTCTATCCTTATAAGTATCCGAGTATTTCCGGTTATCAATGATGCCCGGTGATATCATATTTACCGTAATCCCGTATTTTGCTTCTGTTTGTGCAAATGCTTCGGTAAGCATCAAAACACCGGCTTTAGCGGCATTATAAGCAGTCATTTCCGGGTCTCTTATCAGCTTTTCAATGCCGGATATCCCAAAGTTTATAATCCTTCCCCATCCATTTTCCCTTAAATGCGGCAGAGCTGATTTGATCATATAAAAAACTGAGTTCAGGTTAGAACCTATCATGTATTCCCATTCATCAATTTCAAAATTATCGATGGATTTTTTTATATAATCTCCCACTCCGTTTATGAGAACATCTATTTTACCATAATGATTAATTGTTTCTTTCACCAGTCTTTCAGCTTCATCAAATCTTGTAAGATCAGCCTGAATGATCTTACAGTTACCAGCTGCAGATTCGATCTCTTTTTTTAATGACGCTGCATCTTCAGTGCTTTTCCTGAAGTTGATCACTACATTGTAACCGGGCTTTGCAAAATTCAATGCGAGGCTCCTGCCGATCCCGCTTGAGCTGCCTGTTATAATTATTGTCCTGTTTGAGTTTTTGTTCATATCAATCTAAATTAATATTTTAAATGATTTTGTCAATAAATTAATAGAGGATTACTTCTGAATTTATTTTAGGTTCTTCAGGAATTTGTATTGTTAAACATAACCAAAAGAAATATTCTGTCATTCCGTCCCGGTTTACCGGGATCGGAATCTCATGATTGTTTTTTAGATCATGATCCCGAGGCTTCGGGACAGGATGACATTTTCGGAGTTGAGCCACACGCACCTTTATGGGAATGACAGTTTCTATTTATTTGTTATTATTCATGTTGTGTCATTCCAGCGAAGGCTGGAATCCAGAAAATATGATAAATGAAAAATTATAGCGTTTATATACTTTCATCAAAGAGAAACGAGACTTTTTATACTGGTGTTACCAATGATCTTAAAAGAAGAGTCTATGAACATAAAAATGGTCTGATTGAGGGATTCAATCAGGATTGGAATGATTTATATGGCGAATTGCTTTTAAAAATATAATAAAAAAGAACTGGATTCCTGCCTCCGCAGGAATGACGCTGTTATGGTTTTTTACACTTTATCAACAAAATCATTTCTGTACCTGCTTTTTTTAAGACAAGTGGTTAAAACTTAAATTTTGAGGTTTGGATGTCCCTTTCAAATATTTATACTTATATCAAACTAAATTCCTGAAGAACCTTGTTTTTTTAAGAATGTAAATAGTAGAATGGTTTCTCTCCCTTAATGCTGCAAATTAATTGAAATTAGAAAACACAAAAAATGTTCTTGACAATCCTTAAATGAGGTATTATTATATAAATATAGAGTCAGTATTCAATTCTGCATTCCTTGATATCGCTCTGGGTTACAATTTTTTTACAAATAAAATTTTCATTTTATCGGAGAGTATTTTATATGGAAGAAAAATGCACCTATTGTGATGAGGAAGAAAATTTAAAAGAGGATGAATACAACGAACTCGTGTTTTTCTGTCAGTATTGTCTTGACAGGATCAAGATCCATCAGAAAATGCTGGAATCCGGTCTTGAAAATGAGTTCTCATCCACTGTGTTTTAGCAGGGTATCGAGATAAAAGGATTTTGGTTTCATAAAAAACCATTTATAATTATCCGGTTTTATCGGTATCACCTGTACTTATGTTAGAGGGGATTTTTTCCCTTTTTTCTACAGATTCTATATTGATTTCTTTATTTTTCTTCCTTTTTTCAAATAATTCCGTATCACCTGTAACTT
This sequence comes from Candidatus Zhuqueibacterota bacterium, assembly GCA_042570605.1. Classification (GTDB taxonomy): domain Bacteria; phylum SM23-31; class SM23-31; order JBHPGK01; family JBHPGK01; genus JBHPGK01. Next base: position 14,417 of record JBHPGK010000039.1, on the reverse strand, counting down.
TACCAAGTTAGAATGAGACAATAATTTTGGATTTTGATATGTAGTTTTTATATTTTCCGCCAGTGGCGGATCTGCCTATGGCAGAGATTATTGATTTTTAAATTTTGTACTCTTGATATTTATTGTTTTATCAGTTTTGAAAATACCTGCTTAAAGATGTTCAAACAGAATGTCCTGAAAAATATTAACTTGTACTACCCTGTAGCTTGGATTATTTGCTTTTCTATATTCATCAGAATGTGAAACTGCCGGGAAGTCTTTTTTATTAATTTCCAATTCGAAAGAATTCATTTCTTCCCAGTCAAAGGATAGTTTATTTTCATCTACCATTTCTTTAAACAGCTTCCAGTCTTTTACTAATTTTCCCTTATCCGGATTTACAGCTTTTACGGTTTCGATCATTACATTGAATAATTTATCAACCGGCAGCCCGGATTTTTTGAAAGGTCTTAAATTTACTCTGAAAATTTCATTATCAGTTGAGATATTTTCAAGTAACAATTCGTCCTTCAGTGGATTAACAGAATGATATTCTTCAAGCAGTATTTTATATGCCGAATCAGGGTCAGCCAGGATATGGAAATTTCCCATATTTGCCTGGTACAGCAGTTTATAAATATCCGGGATCCGGACATTCTTTTTAAGCTCAGAGTGATGTAAAATAAGACTCTGCAGCTTCTCGGAATAATGTATCTGGTCTTTATTATCCATTTACATATAATATTTTAATCATTTTTCTTAATCCGGGTTTTTAAAACCAGGAAATACGCCAGTAATCCGAATGCAACAAATGATAAAATTTCTCCCCACGGTTCGGCGAATTCAAAACCTATACCGGCAGGTTTCGCTTTTTTAATAAAAGCGTAAGCTGCCACAATTACCATCAATAATCCTTCTCCTGCAATAAATCCGGAGCTTAAAAGTATGCCTTTTTCTTTTTTCTTAGTAATTATTTCTTTGTTTCCTTTTGCACTTTTTTCTACAAAATACCTTATACATCCTCCAACAAAAACCGGTGTCATTGTATCCAGTGGGAGATAAATTCCAACCGCAAAAGGCAGTGAAGGTACTGAAAACAATTCAGCTACTGCGGCAAGAGACGCTCCTGCTAAAACCAGCGCCCAAGGCAGGTTAGCCTGGAAAACACCGTCGATCACAGTTTTCATGAGGGTTGCCTGCGGAGCTGCGAGGTCAGCCGAACCAAACGTGAATGTTTTCCCTAACATCCATACGGCACCGCAAATAAAGAATGCAGAGACTATTGCACCGATAATTTCCGCTGTCTGCTGTCTTTTAGGAGTTGCCCCGATTATATAGCCTGTTTTCAAGTCCTGAGAAATATCCCCGGCTATTGATGCAGCTACACAGACAACGGTTCCAATAGTAAGGGCAGTCGCTTTACCAAAATCTCCTGTGTAGCCTAATGCAAAAAATGCCAGGCTTGTACCGAGCAAAGTCACGATTGCCATACCGGATGTCGGATTTGATGAAACACCGACCAGACCAACGATTCTTGAGGAAACCGTTACAAATACAAAAGCAAAAAATGCAATAGCAATAGCTCCCAGTATCCTTAATGTGAAAGTTGTTCCGATACCAAGAATTCCCGGAACGAATCCCAAAATTAAGATAACTGTGATCACTCCTCCAAGAACAACATACATGGGAAGATCGTCATCCGTCCTGATCTTTACCGGTGAATTCTGAATGTTTTTTAGTTTAAGTTCTGAAAGCCCGATTTTAAGTGAATTATACATGGTAGGTAGAGATTTAATTACAGTTACAAGTCCTGCAAATGCAACCGCTCCTGCACCAATAAACCTGATATATTTGTCCCAGAGATCATAAGGAGTCATCTCCGCAATGGTTTTAGCTGTTTCAGGGAACATCGGTGTGTTCAAATTTTCTCCAAAATAAGCAATTACGGGAATTATACCTACCCATGAGAGCAGTCCTCCGGCGACCATGATCGCAGATATCCTGTAACCAAGGATGTAGCCTACACCAAGTAGAGCAGGGTATGTTTTCAGACCGATCACACCTTTTCTCATAGCGGGAATTCCAAGTTCTAATGTTTTTGGCCAGATTTTCAGGAGTTCCAGCACTGATTTGTATAAAGCTCCGACTCCCATACCAATAAAAATATTTTTTGCTTTTGCGCCGCCTTCTTCCGCTGCGATCAAAACTTCAGCGCTCGCCGTTCCTTCCGGGTAGGGTAAAATCCCATGTTCTTTCACAATCAAAAACCTTCGCAGCGGGATCATAAATAGAATTCCTAAAATTCCGCCGAGCATAGCTAACATTCCCATCTGGAATAGAGAAGGCTCCAGATTCCATAGGAAGAGAGCCGGGATAGTGAATATAACACCGGATGCGAGTGATGAGCTTGCTGATCCTGTAGTCTGGGAAATATTTGAATCCAGGATAGAAGATTTTCCTATCACCGGTTGAAGAGCTCTGAACACTGCCACGGAAATCACTGCCAGCGGGATTGAAGTACTTATGGTCAGACCTACTACAAGTCCAAGATATGCATTTGCGCTGCCGAAGATTATCCCGAATATTGCGCCGAAGAATACGGCTTTCAAAGTAAAATCCTTTATAGTCGTATCCGGCGGAACGTATGGTTTATGCTCAAACATATGATCTCCAGAGTTTTATTATAAATTAATATTCTTTATTTCAATTTAAAAAATATTTTATTCCAATCTCAGGAATAATTACTTCTTTTTCCGGGTGAGTTTCCATTATCAGGATCTTAAGTTTAAGTAAAGATTCAATATCACCATGTACCAGAATGATCTTTTCCGGGTCAAGTGTATCAACGACATTAATTAATTCTTTACCGTAAGCATGGGCGGAGAAGTCGAACTTTTCGATGTCGGACTTTATTAATAAGGATTGTGATTCAGAACTCAGATCAATAACATCACCTTTTTTTGCGTTGGATACCGTATATGATGGTGTATCCGGGTCACAGTAACCGACAAAAAACACTCCGTTCTTAGGATTTGTGAGAAATGGCTCTGCCAGTTTAAATGCCGGGGTGTTTTCTATAAGCATCCCGGATGGTGCGATCACAATGCTGGGAAACATCATATAATTCCCTTTTCGCACGCTGTTTTGATTATATTTTCTCAACGACAGGTCAGAGATTTTAAAGTTCTGTTTTTTTTTGCTGCATACACCATCGCTGTTATCATATATTTCGGATATTTCGGTGCCCATCCCTCCGTAATAAATCGGGACGAGTGGAATTCTTTTTTCCGACATCAATTCGCTTATAATTGCAATAACTTCCTGAGTTCTGCCAAGAGCAAAGGCTGGAATCAGTACCGATCCGTCGCGTTCAAGGACAGTCCTTAATTTTTTACCGAAACTTTTTATTTCCTTGCGCCTGGAGGATTTACCGTAATCGGCAGAGTGACCATAAGTACCCTCCATTATCAATACATCTACAGGTTCCCGGGGATGGGTTCCTTTTTTAAGGATGTTCTGATCATGTAAACATACATCACCGGTGTAGTAGACTTTTTTACGATTTCCTCTAATAAAGATGGAACCGGAACCGAAAATATGACCTGCTTCGAAAAATTCTATATTTACAAATGATGGGTCAAATTCCCGGGTAGTGTATATCTTATACTCTTTGTTAAAATCGGCACCTGTAATGAAATTAAGGATCATTTTTATTTCTTCTCTCGTATAGAGGATTTCTGCACCCGACTGTTTGTTCTCTTTTTCCATTACCGTTACAGAGTCATCAAGCATTAATGATGCAAGCCGCCTGGAACCTTCAGGCATCAGGGCTTTTGCATATGGATATTTTCTTAAAATGATAGGAAGAGCACCAAGATGATCCGAATGAGAGTGTGTAACAAGAATTGAGTCTATTCTTTCATCCTCGATATAAGAATAATCAGGCAGCTTTTCGATGCCTCTCTTTTTTGGATGAAAACCACAGTCTAATATAAGGTTTATCCCGTCTATGGATAATAAATACGAGTTAGAACCTATTTCTTTGCCGCCGCCTAAAGTTAAAAATTCCATCTTATTTATATAAGGTTATATTTATAGGGTGTAAATATACAAAATAAAAAGAAAAAAAAACAAACTTTTTTGACTTTTTATAATTTATGAATCCTCATTACGGGATATAGGCAGATAAGATATTGAGTATTCCATAATATTTAACCATTTTTCATTGGCAATCTTCATAATCAAATGTTAAATTTGTCACTAAATTCAAAAGGATTCAGAATAATATTGATTTTGAAACCTGAAAACGGGAAAAATCAATTGATTTGTGTTTACAAAAATAACGGATTATTTTATGAGCAAAGACAAAAAACCAAAGATTTCCTTCTTTAACAGATTTTTGAGGTCAGTTGAAAGAACAGGTAACGCCTTACCCCATCCTGCAACAATATTTGCAATTTTTTCATTATCGGTAGTTTTATTATCCGGGTTAGCCGAATTTCTGGGCTGGCAGGCAGTTCATCCGGCTACCAGAGAGATTGTGGAACCCGTAAACTTGTTAACCAAAGACGGACTGCACAGGATATTACTTGGGATGGTCAAAAACTTTACTGATTTTGCCCCGCTTGGGATTGTTCTCGTTGCAATGCTTGGGATAGGAGTATCCGAAAGCAGCGGTCTTATCAGCGCAATTATCAGACTCATGGTAATTTCTTCACCAAGAAAGCTCCTGACCATGATTTTAGTATTTTCCGGTGTTATGTCCAACGTAGGAAGTGATGTCGGTTATGTATTGCTCATACCTTTAGCCGGGATAATCTTTTTAGCTGTCGGCAGGCATCCTATTGCAGGAATGGCAGCGGCATTTGCCGGAGTATCCGGTGGTTTCAGCGCAAATTTAATATTAGGTACTATAGATCCACTTTTGGCGGGACTTTCTGAAGAAGCATCTCATATTGTTGATATGAATTATACTGTTAATCCGACCGCTAATTATTATTTCATGTTCGTTTCGACATTCTTGGTAACTTTTGCCGGGACATGGGTTACCGAAAAGATCGTTGAACCCCGTCTGGGCAATTACGAAGGAGGCGAAAAAGAAAAATCAATGGATAATCTCACTCATAAAGAGAAAAAAGGACTGTGGTTCGCCTTGATTATGTTTCTAATTATTTTATTTATAGTTTTAATCGGTATTTTACCGTCTTCCGGTTTTCTGAGAACCGATGACGGAGGAATATTACAGTCTCCCCTGATAAAAGGAGTTGTAGCATTATTATTTTTAACCGCCGGTTTTATGGGATTAGCCTACGGTTTTGGTTCCGGAACTTTCAAGAATGATGCAGATGTCATAAAAGGGATGAGTAAATCCATGCAGTCAATGGGTTTGTACATTGTGATAGTTTTTTTCGCAGCTCAGTTTGTAAGTTACTTTAAATGGAGTAATTTAGGAGAGATCATTGCGATCAAAGGCGCTAATATCCTTTCCGCTTCAGGTTTAGGTGTTATCCCTTTGATGATACTCTTTATTATATTAGCTGCGTCGATCAATATGCTGATGGGCAGCGCTTCGGCAAAATGGGCGCTGATTGCCCCGATCTTTATCCCGATGTTCATGTTTTTAGGGTATTCTCCCGAACTTACCCAGGCAGTCTACCGCATAGGAGACAGTATCACAAATCTTATCTCGCCTATGATGAGCTTTTTCGCCCTGATCATTGCTTTTATTCAAATATATGACAGCAAAGCCGGAATCGGAACGGTAATCGCCACAATGCTGCCTTACTCGATAGTATTTTTCTTCCTCTGGACATTGCTTTTAGTCGCCTGGATATTGCTTGGTCTGCCTTTAGGACCAGGGTCAGAACTGTATTATGAGTTATCCGGGTAGTTAATCTGTTAAAAAGTAAAACCATCAAGGTATTTAAAGATATAAAGGAAGGCTAAGGCTGAGGAGAAAAAAAACCGCAGAGGATTATTACTGTAGAGACATGCCGCCGGCATGTCTAAGAAAAACCACGAATTCATCAAGACACAAGAAAATAAAATAAAAGGGCGGGTTATTCTACCTGAGGTAGATCCCGCCTTGGCGGGAAAACCCGCCCCTACAAATTTGGACAATTACGAAAAACAGTCTCATATAAAAACAATAAAAATTCCTTGATTTTTTACTAATTGCCAACCTTATAATTCCGGAACAGATTCTCAAAATTTTGTCACATTTTTTTTGACTTTTTTGTATAAATGTCGTCTATATATTTAACACGGTATAAAAATAATTAGATATTACGATGTGTACACGAATTCTATATTGTCCGGTTAATTATAATGTTGAGATTCTTCGTAGTGCTCAAAATGACGAACAAACATAGAAAGTAAACGTCATTCTGAACGTAACGAAGTGAAGTGAAGAATCTCAAAGTAAAAATATAAATGACATTATTAATGCGAAGTTTCTTATTGCATTTATTATTGTTTTCAGTGCTTGTCTTACCATGCTGCGGTATCCTTATACCTGAAACTCACGTTTACAAAGTTTATTTTATAGATGACAGGAAAGTCGAGCATTACCTTTCCAATGAAGAGAATTTCATTTATTGGGATTACCCGCTTGAAATTGAGTTCAATAATTATAAAAGGGGTGGGATATACCAAGGAAATGTGAAATTTGCGAATCTTGGTTGGGAAAAGATAAAGTATAATCCGGATCTTAATAATGGATTCAGTATATATGCTGGCGGAAGATTGTGGAATGATGTAATTGAAATAAGATTTTCAAATTTGAAGGTTGATGGAAATGTATTGACAGGTTATTATCATGTTATGCATGAGAGCGGAAATATTAATCCGGACTTTATTGGTTTCCATTTTAAAGCAATTGAAAAGGATTAGTGATTTAATTTTATGAAAAAGCTAAAAATTATCTCAATTATAATTATCTCAATTATGATTATTTTTACAAAAGCGAACACCCAGGTACTCAAAATTAATTTGTATATAAATAGAACAATTCCGTTAGACCATTTTAACAGACTTCATGAATTAGGAGCTTATGCTGATCTTAATTTTAAAAAAGTTTACAAATTAAGAACCGGTATTTCCATAATAAAATCAACTTTTAAGACGCAGTCCCTTGTTACCAGACCTTTTAATAATATTATTTTTAGTGAAACGATCTATTTCGAACCAATCAGAGAAATTTATTTAGGTGCCGGTTTAAGTTATATTCTGACTAATTCGGTAAACGAAGTTTTTACTCGGAGAAAAGATGGATTATTATTATATGAAAAAATCTGTCCGGGCTTTGGTTTTCATTTAACCGGAGAAACAAATATCCAATTATTTAACAAATTTCACCTTTTTGGAATGGTAAAATATCAGATATTCAAACCTGACGTAGACAGACAGTATGCTGTTGGAGAACTTTATTATTATCAGCCTTCGGTAACAAAAACAAATTTAAACAAAAAAATTAATCTCGAAACAGTCTTTTTAAGTTTGGGGATAAGCTATTCTCTGAAAATCTAAAAATAAGGTATCAGGAATTCTAATAACATCTTTACACAGCATATGTGAACAAGGGGTCATGACCCCTTGTTCTGTGGATCATCCAATGCAAATTATGAGATTCCCGATCGGACAGACTGTGTGAAAACGTCACAAAAACACTAATTGAAAGGTTATTTCGAAAGTGCATCATAATTTAGAAAAGACTTAAGCTTTCTCATAACCCATATAATAACAATACTTTATCAGGCAGATTGCTTCGTCGCTTCGATTCTCGCAATGACACTCTGAAATAACGAAAACACAATAAATCAACGTTTTCACACAGTCTGGGAGTCGGGAATGACACATTTAATAAATATTTACAAAGTAATTAAATATTCTATGCGCCTCTGCGGTTTATATTAAAAAGGGCGGTTTAAAACCGCCCCTGCAATTTTATAACATCAGATAAATATTTTACCAGGTAACTATACCTGCTTTTTTCAATTCTTCGAACAGGTCTCTCACCGTTTCCAGGTCAACTTCCCTGAACTCCGCACTTACTGCATTCCGCAGGTAAATCAGGTTACTTTTTCCGTTTATAAAATTGAGAAGTTCCTGTATGATCTCGTAATTTAACTGCCGGACGTTTCTTATATTATCGCCTAGAACGCTTCCGTACAAAAATTCCCATGAAAGTGGCATTTTTTCAATCCGTTTCGGATAAATTTCGCTGCATTCTTTCTCAAAATTGTTCATATATGCTCTGGTATTGCGAATACCTCTTTCACGGCAGAGTTCACGGTAATAGTTGTTAAGCCTCGTTTTTTGAATATCCACATAAGCTTTGAACAGGCTTATATTATCTTTAATAATGTTAATGTCAACCTGCTGTACATTTGCCAGTATAGAATCAAAATCCTTTGATCCATATTCCTTTAAAATGTCATAATAAGTCCTGATATCCCTGATACACTTGTGAATGAGGCTGTTTTCGCTGTTTTTAAGGTACGACATATATCTGAGCGAATAATCGTCCGATTTTTTTACCAGGTTGTTAAATACAAGTTCAATCAGGTTTTTGATATTGTTCTCATCATAATTTGCCGCAGTCCAGCCGGTAAATAATCCGAGGAGCATTGACCGCTTCATCTCGGTCGGGTCTACCTTATCGGGAGTATCATATGATGAATGGTGGAAATGGTCACCGTGAACTATCATTATAGACGGTACATTAATCTCCGGATCGTTAAACATTATGTGATCACTTCCCCCGCTGTAACCTCTTATTCTGTAGTTGAACACAAAATTTCTACCGGCTGCAGTTCTTATATTTAATCTGTCGACTAAAACAACAAAATGTTCGATCAATGCATCCAGGAATGAGGGTATTGCCAGAGGAGTGCTTGTGATTACCATAACACCATTACATTTTTCATAATCCTCGCCAATCATGTCCAGGTTAATGCCTAATATACCTCTTTTTACAATATCAGGATTATTTTCAATGAATGCGGCAGTCCCATGTGCTTCAGGAACCCATAAGAACCTTAAAGTCCTCTTTGGGGGATCGATTTTCTTCTCATCGATCAATTTTTTTAGCACTTTGATGATCTCCAGCATCCCCGCACTTCCGCTTGCATTATCATTTGCACCCGGTTTGTAATGGTCAAGATGTCCCATGAAAAAGACCTCTTTCTCCGGTTGTTCAGCCCCCGGTATGGTTGCCGAGACGACCGGCATATGGCCCGCAAACAGTTCAGCATCAACTTCAGCGCGCATTACAACTTTTCTGCCGGAATCGAGTATTCTTTTCAGCCTTTCAGTCTGCCTGTAAGACAAAGCGAATCCCCATTTGCCCCTTTTAGCTTCTTCACCTGTAATTGATATCCTGTGGTTTTCCACAAGGTCGGGAAATTGATACCTGTCGGGTCTGCCGGAGAAACCCATAATAATACCTAATGCACCCTTTTCCAGGACAGCTTTTCTCATTAAGGATGCGGCATCACTTCTTTCTGCAAAAACGATTTTACCTCTGACATCTTTACCTTCGTAATCGCTGTCGGATAAACCGCTTCCAACAAAAACAACTTCGCCTTCGTCATTTCCTCCGTTCGAGTATGCCATCAATGATACTGCTGTTTCTGAAAAATCACACCATAATTCACTGACAGGTTCGGTCATGTAGAGTTTTCCGCTTTTTACACGGAAACCTACAGGAGAGGGCCAGGTGCCGTATTTTTTTATCCCGTCCGAAAGATATCTGAAAACCGTTACATCTTCAATACCGGCATTTCTGAGTTCGGACTCAATATATAAAGCCGCCTTTTCATAATCAGTGTCTGGTCCGCCTCCTCTTATCCTGTGGTATTTTGAAATCTCAAGAACATAGTCTTTTGCTCTTTCACCGGAAATTTCTTGAATAAAAGTATTGATTGTATTATTATCAAGTAATCTAATATCCGTTTGTGCAAATACGCTTGCACTCAGCAGAAAAAGCATTACAATCAGCAGGGCTTTGGAAAGTCTCATATTTATTTCTCCTTGAACATGAAAGAGAAAATATAATAAAAATAGTTTAATAAAACAAAAATTTGTTTCTAAATTTTTGTTTTCGGCTTTTCTCACGGGCATTTTTTAGAAAATGATCTTATGGGGGAAATCATGATAAAAAATTTTCTAATAGATATTGAAGGCACAATTATTAAAGATAAGACATTTGTACCTGTAACCGGTGTCCCTCGATGGTTTAAAACGATCCGGCAGGAAGGCATATCATTTGTACTCGCTTCCAATAACACTACTCATTCACCTGATGAACTCAGAAAAGCCTTAAATAATAACGGGTTTGATTTTAAAGAGTATGAATTAATTACCTGCCTGAGTATTGCAGTAGATGAGTTAAAGGTTAACAAATGCGAAAAATGTTTTGTTCTGGCTTCGGATTCCGTTAAGGAATTCCTGAAATCAGGAGGTTTTAATGTTATTGAAAGCGATAATGCAGATGCTGTAATTGTTGGACTTGACCTGGAAATTGACTATAACAGATTCAAAACGGCAGTGGAAGCGTTGCTTAAGGGAGCATCTTTTATTGCACTGCATAAGAACAGACTGTACAGGGATATTGACGGTAAATTCAGTATTTCCGCAGGCGGTATTGCAGCAGCACTTGAATATACAACTAAAAGGGATGCAGAAGTGATTGGGAAACCGAGCGAAAAATTCTATCAAAAGGCTCTGAAAAAACTTGGGTCTGCAGTTGAGGATACATTATTTATCAGTGATGATCCTTTTTCAGACCTCAAGGGGGCAAAAAACGCAGGGCTCAAGACTTGTTTTGTATTGTCCGGTAAATACCGGTCAAAGGATGTATTAAAAGAACTCCCTGTCGAATATTATCCGGATATTATAATCAAGGATATTACAGAACTACTTTGACGGCAATTTAAGGATCCTCAAAAGATCTATTACAAATTCATTGCAGTATACTGCCAGCCTTGACTCAAATGGTTCATTTGTAATTACATTATCAGAAACTATTCTGATGCCTATAAAATCGATACCGTAAACTTTTGCGATCATCGCAGAAACGGCTGTTTCCATGTCCTCACAAACCATTCCGTATGTTTCATTTAACCATTTCAGCCTGTCCCGCTCTTTGTTCAATTGAAAGGCTGAACCTATAACCCCTGTTACAACCATGCCGTGTTCATAACTTACATTTTTTGCCTGGTCCAGAAAATAAGGGTCACAATCAATTTTATCAAATCTTGTTCTGCCTATCCTGTAGAACAGGGGGGTCCAATTTAAGGGATCGCTGCCTTTGCCGGTATCAAGATTCGGGGCTATAGATCCGGAATAATCAACATAAGATTTTCCAATTATTATATCCTTTTTGTGCAGGTTTTCGATAATTGATCCACATGTGCCCTGGTTAATAATCAGTGCAGGTTTATATCTTTCAATAGCGATACATGTTGAGATTGCTGCGTTTACCGGCCCGATCTCTGTCTTTGAAATTAGAACATCCTTTCCTGCTAAATTCCCTTTCCAGAAATCATATCCGTTTAATGAAATTGGTTCAGGATTTTCCATTTTTTGAACAAATAATTCAACTTCCACATTCATTGCACCCTGAATTAAAATTGTACTCTGGGAAAAAATCAGATTACTTAGAATAAGCAGAATTACTATACAGAAATATTTTTTCATTTTTACTCCCCCTGTATGTGAGTGTTGCACAACTCCAGGAGTGTCACCCTGAACTTGTTTCAGGGTCTCCAAGGGCAAAGAGTAGATGCCGAAACAAGTTCGGCATGACAGTGCTGAGCGATCGCGACTTCATAATGAAAGAGTTATGCAACACACACGTATACCGGAATATAAATTGAATGGATTTTTATTTCAAGCAAATTTTATTTCATGGATATTTTCTTGAGAAATTGTATGTATTATAAATTAGTGTTAAAAACTGATTTTTTTAAAGGGAAAATTTACATAAATTATTACCGGTATGAAAATAGAAATGGACCAAACATTAAAATTAATAAAACTTGCGATTGAAGAAGATATCGGAAGCGGGGATATTACCTCTGAATCGATCGTTCCGGAAGAACATATGTCTTCAGGCAGAGTTATTGCCAAAGAATCCGGGATTCTCGCCGGTATCGAAATCTTTGAGATGGTTTTCAAATATATTGATAAAGATGTGAAAATCGAGAAGATAAAAACTGATGGTGACAGAATAAACAGCGGTGATAAAATTATTGATTTCCAGGGCAGGACGGATTCCATACTTAGAGCGGAGCGTACAGCGTTAAATTTTCTCGGGCATATGTCGGGAATTGCAACTGAAACAAGTCGTTTCGTTGAAAAACTGAAAGGTACCCGAACAAAAATACTTGATACAAGAAAAACAAAGCCCGGTATGAGGTTAATTGAAAAACTTGCAGTAAAGCTCGGCGGCGGAACGAACCATCGTACCGGATTGTTTGATATGATCCTGATTAAGGAAAATCATATTTCGAGTGTTGATTCTATTGAGATTGCTGTAGAAAAAGCTATTAGATACAGAAATAAAGAAAATATGGATGTTAAGATAGAAGTTGAAACACAAAATCTGGAAGAAGTTAAAACCGTTTTGAAGTATCCTGTGGATTTTATTATGCTGGATAATTTTAATTTGAGCGAAACAAAAAAAGCAGTTGAACTTGCTGCTGGGAAAGTAAAACTGGAATCTTCCGGGAACGTTAACCTTGGCAATGTTCGGGACATTGCCGAAACAGGTGTTGATTATATTTCGGTAGGGGCAATTACCCATTCAGCAAAAAGTTTTGATTTTTCTCTCTTGCTTTCGAATAAAGACTAATTTTTTTTCTTGATTTGATTAATTTCTTTATATACTTTTTAAAAGTTTTTTCAATTTGTAAAAATTGAGGGGGAATATGAAGAATGTATTAATTTTTTCCGGGATAATATTATTGGTTTTTTCGTATTGTGCTAAGAATAATTCTACAGCGGCTAACCAGACGGATTTTAGTAATCCGGTCAAGGGGTACTGGAGAGGACCCTGCGAATTAAAGTTAGGAGGGGGAGAGGTTGTTGAAAGGACTTTTTATATTCACTTCCTTGAAGATCATAATTACTGGTTAAATGTGGTAGCGACCTACAATGATGAGCCTGCTCCGGATTATTCTTTTGAAGAAGATGGGGTATATGTGATCCAGCAGAATACTCTTAAGTTGATTCCTGATGGCGGAACAGTAAGGATGGGAAATTTTTCCGTTGGGCCATGGAATTTATCTTTAGATTTTTTTGATTTTGGGGAAATGGTGCTAAGAAGATATCTCCCGGAAGGCAATTAAAATCTGGAATTAGTTTTTATAAAAATGGTGAAAAAATGAATGTTGAAGATATCAGGTATTTTAAACTTGCAGCGATTGGATTTGTTTTTGCATATATTTATCTGTTTTTAAATCAGTATAAATTTTTTCGAAAAAATCTTATCGGTCAGATTTTCCCTTTTGCAACGGGAATTGCGGGTGCAATTATAATAGTATATTCCAATATCCTGTTCGTAAACCAGATAGGGAAATCTTCAGCAGCAATACTGCCTTATTTCGGCTGGCTGCTAATAATATTCGGCGGTGTAGTATTTGTCCTGTCCTGGGAATTGAATTTTAAGTCAAAAAGGCATGGCGACGAAGATAAATTTTTGTATACTAAAGGAATGTACGCTTTATGCAGGAATCCACAGACTTTCGGGCTTTTCCTGATCCTTGCTGGCGAAGTACTGTACACCATAAAGTTAAACAGCTTATATTTCTCAATATTAAATACAGCATTGTTTCTAATTTATGCAATTTTAGAGGAGAAGCTGGATATGGAGAAAAAATTTGGTGAAAAATTCACTAAATACAAGGAAAACACTCCTATTATAATACCAACACCGCCAAGTATTAAAAGATGTGTTGAGACATTCTGGGGAAGAGGATAAGGAACCAAAAGTCAAAAGTAACAAGTCAAAAGTCAAAATCAGAATTATTATAAATAATGAATTTAGTTTTCGAATGAGGAAAATTGTAAACAAATGGGTCGATATTTATGAACCGGATATGAGGATGAGGAAAATTTGTTGATAAAAAAATCTTGACTTTTGGTAAAAATGAATTAAATTAATAATGCTTAAGATAATCAAACCTTGTTCATTAAAAAAGAATCATTAAAAAAAAGATAAACGTAAGATAAAATATTTTAATAAAAAGGCTTGACAAAGTAACAGGCGTTACTTAAATTATAAGTCTGTTGAAAAGTTCATTGACAATTTAGGTGCAGAGTCGAGAGAGAGATTAAGTTGACTCTAAGTAAGTAAAAAAGAAGAAAAAATAAATCACAATGGAGAGTTTGATCCTGGCTCAGGACAAACGCTGGCGGCGTGCTTAATACATGCA
>JBHPGK010000038.1:0-20471 GCA_042570605.1 Candidatus Zhuqueibacterota bacterium | reverse complement strand
CAAGGTGGATTTTTTACCACAAAAGTTTTTAAAGAAAAATTTTACTGGCGACCAATGTTAATATTTAAGTACAAGGGTGAAATAAAAAATCCATCTAAGATGCATTTAATGGCATTCTAAACACATCATTTAACAAATGAGTTCAATGGGATGGCAATTTTTAAAAGTAGCTTAAAACCATAAATATTAAAAGGTAAGTACTGTCCCGGGTAAACCGTGCCTGCTAATAAAGGGGATTTTAGGTAATCTGAAGGAGGTTGTTTAAATAAGGAATGCTTTGATACAGTACGAATATTCAAGTTAGAGAGGCTACTCAGAACTTAAAAATCGAAACAAATCAGGTGGAGTTTTATTATTTTTTCATTTCCAGGGTAGCAGAATTATCAGGCAGCTAAATCTACTTCTCACCGCGTCCGAATCCAACAAAACTATCATCGATCCTTATTGTTTTTTGTTTTAGTATAAAATCATGATCATCCGTCAATTCCTTTAGGACAGGATTGTATATATCCGGGTATATTGGTATAATAACTCCGCGTTCGGAAATTTTATTTTCCAGTATTAGCCTTGATGCAATAGCAGCAGGAATGGAAACCGCACGGGACATTGCCGAGTCACCCAATGGGATCCCTTCAAGCAGTACAGTTATAATTCTATTCTCACGGCCCCCTGAGAAATCAGCAGTTACTTCGTTATGAATTATTATCATGTCCTTCTCATACGGCTGATATGACATTCTTCTCAGCATTAACTCGACTGTTACATCTACATTAGATTTGTTTAACGTTGATATCTGGCCTTTAGCAAACAATCCAAGCCACTTCAGCCGCTTAATGATATCTGCATTAATATTTACTTTCAGTTTCTTACTTAAGGCGAGCTCAAGATCGTCATTTTCACTGCATCCAAGCAATTCTGCCATAAATTGTCTGTAGGTAATACCTGAAAAGTCTTTATCTTCTTTACCATCAAGGAGCCCAAGTTCCAGCATACACCGCATATTGTTACAATGTCCTGAAAATCTTAAAAGCCCTCTATATAATGTCAGTCCCTCCGGATTAAGACCATACGGCTCAATATACTTCAGAGAATCTCTGTTTGGATATGTTTCGAATGTACCAATTTCATCAATGTCTACAAGCCAATAGTTCTCAAAAAGTTTATCACCGGGTACATCAACCACTTTTCCGTTATTAAGATATTTGCCGGGTGTATGAGCTGCGAGCATAACCCCCTTAGGACTCCAGGAAAATTTATATACCATGGGATTATTATTCGAATTATAAGACGGAAGTCCTGCTCCAAAAGAAATAACCTTAAAAATTTTTCCGCCATGAAAATTAATTTCATCAATTGACTTCTTGGTTGTCATGTGATCAATTCCCGGATCTTCACCAATCTCATTAAGAAAAACAAGCCCTTTTTTCTTTGCCTCTTTGTCCAAACTCTGTAATTCGGGACTGATATATGAAGTTGTTACGAGGTTTTTTCTGTATTTTAGGCACGCTTTTGCAACGGGAATATGCAAAACGGGGGGGAATCATACTTACAACAAGATCAGATTCACTGACTAATTTGTCGAGCATTTCATGATCATCAATTATCCAGGGAACTGCTGCTCCATTTTCATAACCGTTAAAAAGCCTTTGAGCCTTTGATACGGTTCTGGAAGCTACTGTTACATGATAATGGCATATATTGATAAAATAATCGAACATGGGCTTGGTCACAAATCCGGCGCCAAGAATTAATACTTTTTTCATTGCAACACTCTTTTTTTTATACTATTTGAAAGATAAAACTTTTTTTGGCAATAACAAACCTTTCGTTATTTCCGAATAAGAAATGCATAGAAATAACATGGATTTATAAGTCGCTATCACTTGTAACATCACCCTGAATACTGACTGAAAAGATAGTCAGGGAAGATCAATGATGTTTCTTTAAGTTAGAAAGATTTTATCCCTCCTCAAATCGAGTAAATGAATCTTTTTCATCTTCATCCAAAATGTCTTTATAGATTTTATTTAGTGCCAAAAAGATTCCCAAAGAAGGATATATATTTAGAATCTCAACTCTGAATTACATCCGCTTTGACTTGCCGGAGGTTTTCTATGTCAAATAACACTCATAAACAACTGATAATCTGCAGGTGGAACACGTTTGTATTCCGTTGCAGGGAATTGTTATATGCTGTTAATTGACAGATATTGATATTTAATCGAAATATCGAAAAGCAAATAAATTCAATATTATCTGGTTTGGAAATTTAATTATATAGTTTACGTTTTCCTTTATTCTTTACATAGATCAACTTAAACTTTCCTTTCGGACTTTCACGTTGATCAATTTCAAATTTTTTAGTTGATTTAATCAAAGGAGTTAATTTTTGGAAACCATAGTTTCTGGAGTCAAAATTTGGCTGCTTCTTTTGCAGTAGATTTCCAACATCTCCCAGAAAAGCCCAGCCATCATCATCCGCTAAATCGGATATTGTAGACGCAATCAGTTCAATCACCTTTGGAGTTATTTTATCGATATTGCTTTTTTGTGAGAAGTTGTTCTCAGAAAATTCTGATTCACCTGCCTCAGATTGGTATTTCAGAATTTCAATATAAATGAATTTATCACAAGCAACGATAAACGAATCAGGTGTCTTCTTCTCTCCAATTCCAATTACATTCATTCCCGCCTCTCTCAACCTTGTGGCCAAACGGGTAAAATCACTATCGCTGGAAACCAGACAGAAACCATTGACTTTTTCTGAATAAAGAATGTCCATCGCATCAATAATCATTGCGGAATCAGTCGCATTTTTTCCTGTTGTATAACCATATTGTTGAATCGGTGTTATAGCATTTTCCAGAAGGATACTCTTCCACTTTGACAGATTAGGCTTTGTCCAGTCTCCATAAATTCTCTTAATCGTTGGATTACCGTACTTGGCAATTTCTTCCATCATTTCTTTAACATAGGCTGAAGGGATATTATCTCCGTCTATTAATACTGCGAGTTTTAATTCCATAAAATTTACCAATCTTTTTTATATAATATAACTACAAAATAATAAAAAAATGCTGAATATATTTTTTTAGACATAGAAAATTGGGATAATGGTTCAGAATTATCGTTATCAAAGTTCTCATAGCCTATATCAAGTTATTCTACAGATTTCCATATATGTCTATACTTATCTTGCGTATTAAACAGGACGCATACAGTTAATCAATTCCTTTATTTCCACTGTTGCTATACCGGAATTAATATCAGACATGGCGTAGGGAATAATCAGAATATTATTATGAATTAACGCACCGCAGGAATACACAACATTGGGAACATATCCCTCGCGCTCTTTTTCATGCGGGGTAAGCAACGGCTCATCCAGACGGGCGATGATCTTTTCAGGATTTTCAAGATCAAGAAGCATTGCCCCGATGCAGTATTGACGCATGGGACCAACTCCGTGTGTAAGCACGATCCAGCCTTCATTTGTTTCGAGAGGTGAACCGCAGTTGCCGATCTGGATAAATTCCCAGGGATATTCAGGCTCCTGGATGATTTGGGACTTCTGCCAGAAATGGATGTTGTCTGAGAACATGATATGGTTGTTTTCACCGTCCTGACGCGAGAGCATAGTATAGCGGCCGCCAATTTTTCTGGGGAAAAGCGCCATACCTTTGTTATGTACAGCTTTTCCGTTCAGTGTCAAAATATTGAATTTTACAAAGTCCTTTGTTTCAATCAATTGAGGTAAAATCGTAACGCCGTTATAGGCTGTATAGGTCGCATAATAGGTAACCTCACCATTGTCATCGAAAAATTGAACGAAACGGGCATCTTCAATGCCCCTGCTTTCGTTTTTCGAAACGGGAAAGATCACCCGTTCGGATATTCGGTGATCAGGATGGAAACTCACTTCATAATTTGAATCTGCAAGCCAACGTATGATCTCGAATGTTCTGTTTTGGATCGTTTCAGAAAATTGCGGTTTTAAGCGAAGTGTCCCGATTTTTTCTAATAATTCATTGTAAGTAAAATCTTCCGGCATCTGGTTTAGAATATAACCGGTTATCTCATTACCGGCTCCCATTTCGTTAAGCTTAAGTTGGAAAATACAGCGCTTGTAAACGGAGTCTAATTCGAGATTCGGCGTTTCCACAAAATCACTGATCGGGTCGAAAAGGAACGTATTGTGATTGTCAAGGACACCGCTGCGAAAAACAATTGACGAAACATGACCTTCGCCGGTTGCGCGCAGACTCATGACAAATCGCAAGCTTCCTTTGTTCAGATGACTTTGATCAGGATGAGGCACTATTGAGGGATTGAAAAGGGCTGCTGATTCGATGGCATACTCTTTTGTAAAATAAGCGCCGATGAGATCCTTTTGAACATTACTGAGTATTGTATCCCGAGGAAGATACTCTTTTACCTCATTCAGATGCCGCTCAAAAATGCGACCGACATCTTTGTGTCGTCCGGAAAAATCCTTCATTACCTGAGTAAGTAATTTTTTGGACTCTGTTTCTGACAGGTTTATTATTCGTTGAATTATTTTAGATATGCGATATCCCTCCTCAGGAAAATGAAGAAGGGTAATTACCCGTGATGTATCCCCTAAGATCTTTTTTGCTTTTCTTTCAATTTTCAGCTTTTTAGGCTTTTGTGCTTGCATATCATAGTATCCTTAATATCAGTTAATATTATTTGCTCTGAATCGAAAGTCTGTTCATCAGTACAGATTTTTTCTTACGTCTTTCCTTGAAAGCGTATTTTTATCAGTTCCTAAACGAAGAACTGTTTACCCGGTCTGCCCTTTTCCTGAATGGGAAACTCTACAAAGGCGGACGCGAAACAGAAAGGCAAACCGATACCAGATCATCGATCACTGCCGTACCGGCACACATGACAGTATCCGCACCTCCCCAGTATATTTTTAATGTGCCGTCGTCTTCCGGAATAGCGCCGCATGTAAAGACAACGTTGGGGACATATCCGGTTACTTCCCATGGATCCTCAGGCTGCAATATCCACTGATCGGAAACGCCGATGATATTGGCAGGATCATCAAGGGCATGCAGGGCCGCGCCGAGCCGATACACTGTTCCGGACATTGTTTTAAAAACGCCATGGTAAATATTCAGCCAGCCTTTGTCTGTTTTAAATGGCGGTGCGCCGGGTCCTATTTTCATTTCGTCCCAATGATATGCCACAGGCTTCATAATCACTCGTGAATCACCCCAATGTACAAGGTCAGGGGAATAGGAAATCCATATCGACCAGGGGGAAATTTCGGAATGCGGTCTGTCCAGACGCACATACCGGCCGCCGAACTTTTCAGGGAAAATGACCACGTTGCGCAGGTCAGCCTGGGTTATAAGTGCAATGCGTTCCACTTCTTCAAAATCTCTTGTACACGCCAGGGCAATCCGCACACCATGACGGGAATACGCGCTGTATGTAAGCAGGTAATCGTCTTCTACAGGGCAGATTCTCAGATCCTCGATTCCATACTCTTCATATTCGGCAGATACATCGTCCGTTGAAGGTATAAGAAATGGTTTGGGATGAACCGTAAATGAAAAACCATCCTCGCTGTCCGCCCTGCCGATGATGGAACGCCCGTTTAGCAGGTGCGACCTGAAAAGCATAATGTAACGATCGTTGTGTTTGACCATACCTGCATTGTGAACTGTAGCAACTGGATACGGTACATCCTTTTTTGTCAGTATGGGATTTTTCTTATAACGTGTTATAATTGGAGAATTAGTTATCATTATGATCTATCCTATATAATTTTTGAGATATTTCGCTGCCTTTACCGATATCTGTTTCAGATATTTCAGGCAATGCTACAGTCCTTTAGATTCCAAAATCGTTTTATAAACCTGGATATACTCGTCGACCATGCGCTCTACTGTAAAATACTGTTCGATATGGTGGCGACAGTATAAGCGGTCAATCTCACTAATACGTGCAACAGTCTCAATTGCCTCAGCCACATTTTTGACAAGAAAACCGTTTTTACCGTTTTCGATAAGTTCGGGCATGCTGCCCCTGTCAAAAGCAATTACAGGCGTACCGCATGCCATGGATTCGATAACGGACAGACCGAAAGGCTCATTGAAATTTATGGGGTGTAAAAGCGCATATGCCATGCCAAGCATTCGGTTTCGTTCAACTGGTCCGACGCTGCCGATATAAACCACCTTGTTGTTGTCCAGGTGAGGGGCGACATATTGATCATAGTAAACCTGATCCTGGATGATTCCCGCCAGTATAAGTTTTTTATTACTGGCTCTGGCAATTTCAATAGCTTCCAGTGCCCCTTTATCATGGTGAATGCGTCCGAAAAAAAGCAGGTAATCATCCGGTTCGGACTGGAAATCAAATTGTTTTATATCTATCCCGTGATAGATGGTCTTGATATAATCAAGATCAGGCGACCGGTCGGCATCGCTGATGGAAACATAGAACACTTTACCGTTGTATTTCTTGTAAACGGGCAGAATCCCGGGTGAAGAAAAACCGTGAATTGTCGTAACGACCGGAGTGGAGGTATAACCGGAATAAGTCAGGGGAAGAAAGTCAAAATTGTTATGGATAATATCAAAATCTTCAGCATGATCAAAGAGTTCCGAAATGTGCAGGCACTCCCATACTTTTGGTATAATAGAGAGATCTTCTTCATAACCCTGCGGGCAAACGGCATGCAGTATTCCACTGGTCTGTGAATCCGCGGTTGCAAATAAGGTTACATCATGACCGCGGGAAACCAATCCCTCGGTTATAAGGGAGGCTATGTTTTCCCATGGCCCATAATGTCGCGGCGGTGTGCACCATGCAATGGGCGAGAGCATAGCAATATGCATAATTTATCCTTATATTAATCAGTTTTCTGTGAAGATGTTTGGTTTAAAATCTCGTCGGCATAAAGCTTTTGCAAAGTCATCAGCGAAAGCAGCCAGGCAAGGGATGATTCGGCGCCTTCATTCTGGTTTATTCCATCAGCCATCAGCCCGTCCCGGCAGCCGCCGGTCTTGGGATCATAAAGCGGCATATTCAGGTCATTATGTCCGAGAAACCAATTAAAACACATAACCGCATTCTCAAACCATATTTGGTCCCTGGTCACCTTAAAAGCTTCTATACAGGCTTCGATCATGGCATTGGCCTCGATGGGTTGCTGATCGAAACGGGCTTTTAGGCCACCTTGTTTATACCATCCTTTATTACCGACCGGTACAAAGTGGCCTTTCTCGGTCTGGATGGTGAGCAGCCATTTGAGGGATCTAAGTCCCATATCGGTCATATCGCTGCGTTGTATCCATTGGCCGGAAAGAAGCAGGGCATGGGGCAGCTTGCCGTTTGCATAGTTCAGAGAGTCCTCAAGCCAGGGCCATTTTTCAGTTGCATTGTTCTTGAACTGATTAAAAAGCCTGTCGGCAAGAACTTCCCGGATCCTGCGAACATCACTGTCACCGGAAAATTTATGCAGGTAAGCATGTATACCAACCAGACAAAAAGCGAAAGCGCGGGGCGAATTAAAATTCTCAACGGCTCTAAGCGCTTTTTTGAAAAGGGTTGTGCTCATTGCGAGATGCCCGGGATCGTCAAGAAAAGCTATTGATTTACCAAGGCACCAGATGGCTCTGCCATGCGCATCCTCTGACCCAATCTCCTCCATCCACTGCCGCGCATAAGTCATAAAATTGCGAAAGCGCCCATTTTTTTCATTAAATGCATACAGTAAAAATCCGAGATAATGACTGCTGAGAGAATCGAGTCCCAAACCATCTGATGGTAGTTGTTTGTGTCCCATTGCGGCTACGAGCAGCGCTCTGGCATTATCATCTGTGCAGTAGCCATGGGTGCGATCGGGAATGGTATAGTTGGCATGTTGCAAAAAACCTGTATCATCGGTAAATGCTTTCAGGTGATCAAGCTTGATCTCAGGGAGCTCGAAATTCGTGATGGCCTTAATATTTTCTATATAAGAGTGTCTGGGACGTGGATTCCGGGCCCTGTTCAACTGAACTTCCCTGAATACCTGGAGATATTTTCGGGATACCTCCTTCCATACTGCGTCGCGGCTGAACATGTAGGCTTTTTTACGCATTGCATGCCTATCTATATCGTTGTCAAGAAGGTCGATGATTTGTTCGGCCATAGCATCCGGATTGTTAAAAGGCACAATCCTGCCCCGGTCTTCAGCAAGCATCTCTGCAGCGTACCAGTACGGTGTTGAAATGACGGCTTTACCTGTGCCCATGGCATAGGCAAGGGTCCCGGAGGAAATCTGGGCCTCTTCAAGATATGGGGTTACGTAGATATCCGCGATGCCGAGATACTCACATAACTCTTTTAGTTCAACAAATCGATTCTGAAAAATTACATTCTCGCTGATGCGGAGTTTTTGTACGAGCTGCTGCAGCATGATGCGGTATTCATCCCCATGAAATTTCAAAATATGCGGATGTGTTGCACCAAGTATAATATAGACCACATCGGGATGTTTTTCTATGACCGCTGGAAGCGCCTGCAATGCATTTTCAATACCCTTATTTGGGGAAAGTAAGCCAAAAGTGAGCAGTACTTTTTTGCCTTCCACCCTAAACTTGTCTTTGTTAAAGCTGGGATCAATAAAAGGTGTATCAGGAATGCCGTGATGGATAAAGACAATTTTATCCTCGGGCACGGAATAGATATCTGTTAGGAAGTCAAATGCTTTATGGCTCATGACGACCAGTTTATCAGACAGCTCAGATAGCTTACACATGACTTCACGATATTCCGGAGCAGGATCTTTCAAAACCGTGTGCAGCGTAGTCACCACCGGCTTGCGCAGATTGCCCAATAGTTTCAACAAATGGCTACCGGCCGGACCGCCGAAAATACCGTATTCATGCTGTACGCATACAATATCTGTCTGACTGATATTGAGAAATTGCGATGCGACATTATAATCGGACAACTTGTTCTGGTTGATCTCAAATCGCACTTTTTCCGGATATGCATATCCCTCAGGTGTGTCATTCATGGCGGCCACCCAGCAGTAAATATCAGGGGCTTCCTCTGATAAGCCTTCAACCAGATCCGTTGTGAAAGTTGCGATACCGCACTGGCGGGGCAGGTAGTTGCCGATTACAGCAACGGAGTCTATTCCCTCATAATATTTAATAACAGATGTCATAACCTCTGCCTTTTTGCTTTTGATTATTAATCCATGCAGTATAACTGATATTCTCCATATCAATTCGTTTGAAGAGTTTTGCATGGATATTTATTTAATAACACAAAGTTAACTAATGAATCTTACAATTCATACAAAAAATCTCTTTTAGATCATCGCAAATATTTTTTCATGCCTCAATATTCTTGTTTTCTGAGTATAAGCATACATTTCTGTGACACATTTCATCTTCCTGTTACGGTATTTCAGCTTACGCCTAAATTATTTCAGTTGAATGGGGCTTAACATGAGAACCGGATCAGGTGTCTGAATGTATATTTGAGATGAATAATTTCCAGACAATAATAATGTTGAAAGATAAACGTATTTGAGCATAAAATCAAATAGAAATTGAAGTTACTGACTATCGAATCCATGACATCATCCCAGTTAGGAATGTGGTCATTCGTGCTCAGAATATCCTGAAAATGACATTTTTAAGCTCAAATAGAGCGCATCCCCCGTTTGGAATGTTGTCGCCCTATATTAATAAACATTTGAGCTTAAAGATGCATACTAATTACAAATTTTCGAAGAAGATTTGGTAGAAATTGTCAAGAATTGGCAAGGTTTTAGATTATGTAAACTTGCAATCAGATATTTTTATTATCTTAATTAAAAGACTAGCTCGCCAGGGCGTAGTCGAAACATGAGCTATTAAAGAAATAAAGCCCGGCTTCTTCCGATAAATCGGGATTAAATTCAAAGTGATTAATTAGTTTGACGCGATTTTGAGAGGTACTTTAATTGCTCTAAGTCACCGTTAATAAGAGCCTGCTTTTTTAGGCGAGACCATTTCTTTATCTGCTTTTCACGTTTAATCGCCTTATCCTGAGAAGTAAAAGTTTCTGAATATACAAGCTTTATCGGACGGCGAAAAGCAGTATATTTAGGGCCGTTTCCCGCATTATGAGTCTCAATCCTCTTTTCTAAATCTGAGGTTTGTCCAATATAGAAGGAATCATCTGAGCATTTTAATATATAAACAAACCAAGGCATTAGACAACCTCACAATTTGTGAAGTATAATTTGGCAGCAGAATTAAGAACACATATTAAGTGCCCTTCGACTCACCCTTCGATAAACTCAGGGCGGGCTCAGGACACCATTCGCCTCGTTTTGAGATATAAATATTTAATGTCAGCCATGAGTAAGCGCATAGCTTGTCAACTTTTTTACGGTTCACCATGAGCGAGTGAAACGAGTCGAATGGTGGAGCAGAGCGGGATCGAACCGCCGACCTCATCCGTGCGAGGGATGCGCTCTCCCAAACTGAGCTACTGCCCCATATTAGAAAACAGAGAATTGTAAATTGAACGCTTGTACTTCGTACTGCGCTTTAGATAAAAAAAAGCCTTATAACGCTCTAATTTCAGGTATCGCACCAGAATCTAAATAAATTTACAAAATAAAAATTTTAATTAAAAATGAAAAAGCCTTAAGATTTTTTTATTTTTATCCGGGGGATCAGCATCGGGACTTCATTCCGGTACTTTTCATATTCTTCCCCGAATTTGCTCAGAAGCAGTTTCTCCTCGTGCTTTGAGATGAAATAGAAAAAGGCGATAATCAAGAACCAGATAAAGGTGGAAATTATCGACATGGTCAATATAAAAAAACCGGGATAAATCAATATTGCGCCCAGATATACAGGATGACGGACAATATTAAAAACGCCTTTTCTGATAACAGCAGGCTTTTCCCTTATCTCTCCAAATACAATATTAAGACCTTTTTTTGCGAAATACCCTGCTGTAAAAAGGATGATCCCCGATA
This sequence comes from Candidatus Zhuqueibacterota bacterium, assembly GCA_042570605.1. GTDB lineage: Bacteria > SM23-31 > SM23-31 > JBHPGK01 > JBHPGK01 > JBHPGK01. The sequence goes on along the minus strand of JBHPGK010000038.1, from coordinate 9,460 downwards.
TTGGAATTCTTAAATATAATGGAACATATGTTGATAAAAATGTTGAAAAATGAAGAAAAAACGAATCTGTTATCCATACAGCAATGAATATTAAGAACAGTAAAAACTGTCCCATATCACCAAAACGGTGTTCCCCTGCCAGATCTTCCCTGTTATGATGATCAGCCATACTGGTAATTTCTCTTTTTTTTCTAAAATATTTATCCGGAGTATTTGCAGCTTTTAATGGGCTGTAAACACTTTAATACCTAAATTGTTTTCCGCCAGATCCGCAATTTTAACAACATATTTTTTACCGATTATAAGGCTCTTTCTCCATTCATCTTGATCGACCGGTCCGATAATTGTGGTATTCGTGAGAAGCTGTGCCCCTGAAGGAACTTCCAGATATTTTACAGAGGAAAACAGGCTGTCCTTTCCGGGAGTATAAACTGCCCATACAACACCGCTGCCGTCATGGGTTTCAACTTTGAGTTTATTTACAGGTCCGATCGTCCAGGAAAAGGTCGGCTGGTTGCCGGAAGAAACTGTAATTTCGACATCCTCTTCAGGTTCTGTTGTATCGCAGTACAAAAACACCAGAAAAACGAGAATAATATTTCTCAATATAAGTCTAAACATAGTCTTTCTCCTTTTTTCAGGTAATCAGGGTTGCAATATATTGTTTATCCTTTGTTTATGCAAGTATAATTTAAAAACATCCGGTTCGTTCAAAAAAATATTTTTTTATGCTTTTTTACCTCTGAAGAACGTAATGTCAAGGTTATCCAAGAGAACCACAAAGATCGAAAACGCCTAATACTATTAACTATGGTGGAACAAAATTTAACAAAATTTCAATATAATAAAGACGATTACTGATGAACAAAGTAAACTTTTTACGTAAAAAAATTTATTTTCCCCGGGCAGTTAAAAATATCTTTTGAGTATTTGTCAAGTATTAACATTTTCAAGAATAAAAAAGGCACTCCGTATTCGAAGTGCCTTTTAAAAATAAATAAAGTAAAGACGCAGCATGCTGCGTCTCTACGCTAAGTGTCATCAAAACTAACTAAATCCGCCTTCCTTACGCACCGACCTGCTGTTTTACCCATTTTGTACCGACAGATTTGGGTCTGGTAATTGCAACCATCATCGAGCGGTTAAAAATTGCCTGAGATGTCATACCGAGTGCTCTTGAAACTGCGAAAAGCACTGTATAATAGCTGAATTCTGTCATTCCGAAATGGTGCAGCAGAGCGCCTGAACCCGCATCAACATTGGGCCATGGACTCTTTGCTTTGCCGTGTTCGATTAATACATCCGGTATATTTTCAAACATCATATTCACAACTTTGAACGCCGGGGATTCAGGACAGACCTTTAATCCAAAATTATTAAAAGCCGTGAACCTCGGATCGGTTTTTCTCAAGACTGCGTGACCGTAACCCGGAATAACCTTACCGCTGTTCAGCGTTTCCCATGCATATTCGATAAGCTGTTCTTTTGTAGGAACACCGTTATACTTGTCAATAATTTCCAATACGAACTTAAGACATTCCTGGTTTGCCAGCCCGTGCAGAGGTCCAGCAAGACCATTCAAACCTGCACTTACAGCATAATAAATATCGGAAAGCGCTGAACCGACTGTATGGCATGTAAACGCACTAACATTGCCGCTTTCGTGGTCGCTATGGAGAGTAAGATACAGTCTCATCAGGTTTTTGAACTCGCCGTCAGGATCATCAATACCGAGCATATGTGCATAGTTGCCGCCCCAGTCAAGGTTCGGATCCGCAGGAATAATATCGCCCTTGTTAAATCTCATCCTGTAAACACCTGCAGCTATACCGGGGAGTTTTGCCAGAAGCTGCAGTGTATCCTCAACAGTGTAGATCCAGTAATCGGTTTTCGGTATACCTTCATCATATTTTTTACGATAAACAGATTCTCTTTCAAGTACCATAATTGCAGCATCGAGCATTGCCATCGGATGTGAATCCGAGGGCATCGCTTTCAGAACATCCCATATGTACTGAGGTACTTCCTGCCTTGCTTTCAGATCATTCTGCAGAGCTTTTGATGCAGCTTCATCCGGAATTTCACCGGTAACCAGCAGATAGAAGACATCTTCCGGTAATTTATCGGTTAAATCAAGAATTGGAATGTCTCTGATGATAAGCCCCTTTTCAGGGTCAACAAATGAGGTATCGCAGATCAAAGATTTGACTCCTCTCATACCGCCGAAAGCCTGAGCAACAGTTACTTCCGAAATCACCTTATCACCGTGTTCTTTAACCAGATTTTTAAGATCTTCCCTTAAAGGAGGGATTTGTTCCTTTAACTTTTCTTGTAATGTAGCCATGGTAATCTCCTTACATATATATTTTAATAAAAGTTCTCAAATTAAGTACTGAATATTAAAAATTTTTTTTCATCATGTCAAGTAAATAAAACAAATATTTTGTTAATTTTTTCACAAAATTCACTAAGAAACATTAATTGAGACCTTTTTAAAGATAATTTTCTAAAAAAATCTATTTTTGGGCGATGATCACAAGATTATCCGACGTTAAAGTTTCAAAAGGATTAAGATGATAATCTCTGGCTGCCGTGATCTTCGAAAATCCCGCTTTTTCCAACAATTCAACTATTTTATCCTTTTCCCAGGGGTACAGGTACGTAGATATCAGGCTGTTCTGAATAGTCTCTCCTTCTTCTATAATCCTCAAAATATTAAACCTCAAATAGGTTTCTAAAAAATCATAAAACCTGATAAAAAGCACATTGTTTTTGCGGTTAATTTTTAAAATTCTTTCTTTCTTTTTTAAAATCTTCGAATAATTAACAACCTGAATTACAAAAACACCTTTATTTTCAAGGATATCAAATGATTTACTAATTGCACTGATCAATCTTTCTTCTGACAACAGATTAGGCAGAGTATTACCTATGCAGAAAACGGCAGTTACAGGTTTTTTAACGATTCTGTTCAAATCTTCAAAATCACTCTGTACAAGCTTAAAATACTTTTCCAATCCTTTCAGGTTCTTTCGGGCTGTCTCAAGCAACCCTGATGAAGGATCGATCCCGTAAGTAAAAATTCCGTCTTGAGAGAACATTTTAACATGATGTCCTGTACCGCAGCCAATGTCGACAGCAGTTTTTATACCGTATTTTTTGATCAACTCTTCAAAAAACGGTTTCTCATTCTGCATCCTCTTTTCAGGATCCGTCATGAGTTCGTAATCATCACCAAGTTTATTGTAAAATTCATCGGGCATATTTCAAATCCTATCTTTTATCCAATATACATTTAAAAAGACTGCTTAATTCAAAAAAATAACATTATATGAGAAAATTACAATACAAATTTTTCTCTTTCAAACTTACGAACAAAATGTTCTTGCATTTTGCTAATATTTGAGTGAAATTTAAAAATACCCAAACTTTCAGGATCACATGGACGATTTGAACAGTTTCCTTTCAAAAATATTTCTTTTTGATTCAATGTCTTCTGAACAGATAAGCATGGTCGCTAATTTCTGTTCTATAAAAAAAATAGTAAAAAATGAGCACCTTTTCACAGAAGACCAGAAAGCCACGGCATTTTTTGCTATAACTTCAGGAAGGGTAAAGATATACAAATTGTCACCTGAAGGTCTGGAACATATCCTTGAGATCCATGAAGGCGGTGAAATAATCGCAGAAGCTGCTATCTTCGATCTGGAGACTTACCCGGCTTACTGCCAGGCTCTTGAGGATACAGAACTTGTCCGTATCCCGAAAGACGAATTCATAAAATTAATTTCACATTTTCCGGAAATTTCCATAAAGATCATGAATTCCTATTCCAAGCGCCTCCGCAGGTTTGTTTCTATCGTTGAGGAACTCTCGTTAAGCAATATCAAATCCAGACTGGTAAAATATATCATTAAAAACAGCACCTCAGTAGGCGGTAAAAGGATCTGTAAATTAAATATTTCCAAAAAAGAACTTGCTGCTGTATTAGGGACAATTCCCGAGACCCTCTCAAGGACACTCAAACATCTCAAAAAAGAACAATTGATAGACGAAAAAGATAATAAAATAATAATTCTCGATCTCCGGGAACTGGAATCAATGATATAGCCCCTTAAGCTACCCCAAAAAATAAACCACAGAGACACAAAGACACAGAGAAAATTTTATAACAAAAAAAAATGAAAAAATACATTTTATTGACTTAAGTCAATTTTTTTACCCTCTTATATACCGAAATTATATACAGAAAATGAATTCATAGGAGGAATAGACCATGTTGAGAAAAATAATAACTATCGATGAAGAACTCTGTGACGGCTGCGGCAATTGTGTTACAGGCTGCTCAGAGGGGGCGCTTCAGATCGTTGACGGAAAAGCGAAACTTGTAAAAGAACAGTTCTGCGATGGATTCGGTGACTGTATAGGTACCTGTCCGACAGGAGCACTTGTTATTGAAGAAAGAGAAGCTGAAGATTTTGATGAAGATGCAACAAAACAGTTTCTGCTTGAAACTCAGGGTGCTGAGGCTGTCTGGCAGATGGAAGAAGCTCAGAAAAAACATCAACCAGATCCGCTGGAAGGAATAAAACTTCAGGGCTGTCCGGGTTCAAGAATGAGAGTAATAGAGGAGGAGGAAGAAAAACAACCTGTTACTGCTTCAGATATTCCAAATGTAATGCCCTCGGAACTAAGACAATGGCCTGTTCAAATCCATCTTGTACCGCCCGGTGCTCCTTTTTTCAGTAACAAAGAGCTTGTAATTATGAGTACGTGTGGTCCTATTGCATCGGCTGATGTTCACTGGAGATATTTAAGAGGCAGAAGTGTAGTTGTGGGTTGTCCGAAGCTGGATGACACTTCACCTTATGCGGCAAAACTCGGAGCAATTTTAAAGGATTCTACCATTCCCAAAATGATCGTAGTTAGGATGGAAGTCCCCTGCTGCGGCGGATTGACCATGATCGCAGAAGAAGCCTCTAAATTATCCGGTAGAGAAGATCTGATCGTTGAAGAACACGTACTGGGTATCGATGGAACGGTAAAGCATGCTGAAAAAATCTAATATTACTAATAAAGAATAAGTTTAATAATAGATGTGTTGATAATAACACAGAAAATGAGACCTGATTTTCAAAATAAAGAAGGGCAGTCTGTAAACTGCCCCTGAAATAAATCAAAATTTGCTAAAACTGTACTTCCGGTGCTTTATCAGCGCCTTCAGCAGCCTCGAAAACCGGTTTTCTTTCAAAACCGAACATTCCTGCAAGAATATTTGCCGGGAAACTCCGGACTTTGACGTTGTAATTCCGAACCATTTCGTTATATCTTCGTCTTTCGACTGCGATCCTGTTTTCCGTGCCTGCAAGTTCATCCTGCAGCCGTATAAAACTCTGGTCTGCTTTTAAATTAGGATAATTCTCAACAACAACCAGAAGTCTTGCAAGTGCAGAACTCAACTGGTTATTTGCCTGTATCTTGTCACTGACTGTTCCTGCACCACCAACGCTCGCACGAGCCTGGGTTACCTGTGTTAGAACTTCCCTTTCATGAGAAGCATAGCCTTTCACAGTTTCAACAAGGTTCGGGATCAGGTCATATCTTCGCTGAAACTGGTTTTCTACCTGTGCCCACGAGGCACTGACCCCCTCATCGAGCGCAACAAAGGAATTATATGTCCCTTTTACACCGCTATAAACAGCTATGATTAAAACCAGTAAAACACCTAATACTATCAGTAAAATCTTTACACCCTTACTCATTTTTACTCCTATAATACATGTTTATCAATAGCCAGAGATATTGTTCTAATGTTTTGAACGTATTTTTCCCATAATGGGGTAATTGAATCCCCGGTTACTTTAATTTTGTCCTGTTTAATATCGATAAGCCTGTCAAAAAAGTCTTTTTCAACAGAAAATATTTCTGAAATCTTCTGGTAAATTTCAGATTGATTTTTCGGATAAAAATTCTCCTTTAAGTAAACTGCTGCTGCAAAAATGGGATTAAAAGTAGAAATCGAAACGGATATGAACTGTCGGAATGCTTTTGGTTTCAAATCAATTTCAAAAAATGCATGTCTCAGTTTGAGCAGTTTCCCTTTGATCTCCCTTTCAACCTGCAGCCTCAGATCTTTATTGTCGATTGCTATTATCCCGGTTAGGTCTTCACCGTAGATCGTCTTGCTGTTATTCTTAATATTCAAAAACTCAATTGGAAATGAATCAAGAGACGATTCAATATATTCCTTGTATAAAAAGAGCGGAATGGATACCCCTGCTTTGTACCACTTTTTTGATGTATCAAGGTATTCCGGTATCTTTTTCATCCCTTCTTCGGAAAGGATAATGATAAAATTAATATCGCTTTTTTTCGGAACATACTCCCCTTTTGCTACACTGCCTGTTACTAATACAGATATAAGATGATCTGAAAAGATATCTTTAACATCACTTACAAAATCATCGAATATTTCTTCAGGATTACCAGGAATTTTTACCATGTATTTACCTCAAAATTTAATAACTTCTTCCGGCGCCGCCGCCGCCGGTCATACCCCCTCCAAAACCACCAAATCCACCGCCGAATCCGCCTCCACCAAAACCACCACCGAATCCGCCTCTTCCCCTGCCGCCCATCATTGAACTAAGGATCAGGAATGGCAGGATCCTGCCGCGGGTAACGATCATCAGTATGATGAATATTATTATACCGCCCATACCAAAACCCTGCTTTTTTCTTGAGGAACGGCGTGCAATTCTGGGTGCCACTGCACCGGTGATCTGTACTCCCTCTTCTTTAGCAATGAGCCCGGCAGCAGCTGCAATACCGGTCAAATATGCCCTGCCGTATAAACCCTGATTTAGAAATGGAACAACATAATTATCAAGAATTGCCCCGGTTAAACCATCGGGTAAAACACCCTCCAGTCCGTAACCGGTCACAAAACGTATCTTCCTGTCATTAACTGCATTAAAAAGCATGAGTCCTGTATCTTTGTCTTTTTTACCGATTTTCCATTTTTCAAACAATTTTACCGAATACTCGAAATCATCATAGTCCCCGCTTGTTTTTACGGTTACAACCACAATCTCCACACCGGTTTTAAGTTTTACCTCTTCAATAAGACTCTCAAGCCTCATTTTGAAGTTTGTATCAATTACTCTGGCAAAATCATTGACATACCCCACAGGTTCAGGGAATTCCTGTCCATAAACCGAGACAGCTATAACAAGTAAAATCGGAATTAACGGAATGCGTTTTAAAATCATTATTGCCTGCCCGGTAAGGAATCCAGTTTTTCCCGGGCGATTTTTGCTTCCTGGGAATCAGGATGTTTCCTTATTAATTCGTTAAGGTAAGTTCTTACATTGCTGTATTCTCTCAACTCCATATAAGAAAGACCCAGCCGCAGTAAAGATGCCGGCACTTTCTGACTATCTGAGTGTTCCCTGAGAACTTTTTCAAATTCAGTAATTGCCTCAAGATACTTACCTTGAAGATAAAAGCAGTCACCAAGCAGGTATTGCGCCTCCCCTGCGAGTTCATTCCCCGGGTAATTCCTCAACAGTTCCTTAAAACCCTGTATTGCAAGTGAGTAATTCCCTTTGGAATAGTCGATTCTGGAATTATTGAATATCTTTTCAGCATCAGCACCGCCTTCTTCAGATGGTTTTTCGACAGCTGCGATAGCCGGAGATCTCTGAATTGTAACTCTTTTTCTGTCTCCTCCAAATCCTGCATCCACCAATTTGGAATCAACGATCTGAATTTTTTCCTCAAGCGCATTAATTTTTGTATTGATTTCTGCTCTGATCTGCCTTAAGAATTCCAACTCTTCTTTAAGCTGCTCCTGTGATTCATTCAGAGTTGCGTCTACATTTGAAAGACGTGATTCAATTGTGTTTTCAATAGAATTTAACTGCCTCTGTATCTGAATCATATCATTCTTAAATTTTCTGACTTCACCTCTTGTGGCACAGCTAAAAAGGTAAGCGCCTGCTAAAAACACCGATAAAATTATAATTCTAATTTTCATGGCTACCATCATATTTTTGTTTATAAATAGATATGGAGGGATATTACCCCTCCATATTATGAAAATCAACGCAGTTATATTATGTAAAGAAATTTATTTTGCTGTAATAATAAATTCATCCCTTCTGTTTTTAGCCCAGGATTCTTCATTATGTCCAGTATCAGCAGGCCTTTCCTCTCCATAGCTAATAATAGTAATTCTTGAACCGCTAATGCCATAATTAGTGAGATAATCTTTTGCAGATTGAGCTCTTTTTTCGCCTAATACAAGATTATATTCGACTGTCCCTCTTTCATCACAATGACCTTCAACCTGGATTCTTACACCTGTATTTTCTCTCATTATTTTACCATTATAATTTAAAACTTCAGCCGCTTCAGAAAGAATATTGTATTTGTTAAAATCAAAATAGATAGCTGCAAGAGATGTCGCTTTTTCAAGGTCAAATTCTGGTGGGGACACATCAAATAATGCCTTTTGTTCTTCACTTATTACAGGAGGCGGAGTTGTTGTTACGACCTCTTTCATAACTTCTTTTTTGCTGCCGCAACCGGATACTATCATCATCAGGCCTATCATCAATAAAACAGAAATTACAGTTAGTTTCTTCATTAGTCCCTCCTCGAATTTATAAAATTAAACTCAAAATTTATTTTTCTTTAATAACAAAATTACATCTGCGATTTAATGCCCAGGCTCTTTCATTGTGTTCAGATACAGCAGGTTTTTCTTCCCCGAAACTCACTATAGTGGTCCTATCTGCCCTGATCCCGTAAATCACAAGAAAATTTTTCGCAGATTCAGCTCTTTTTTCTCCGAGAACAAGATTGTAATCTATTGTCCCCCTCTCATCACAATGACCTTCAACAATGACAGAAATCCCGGGATTCGAATCAAGAATTCTTGCATTTTCGATTAATATCCTTCGAGCATCCGGCCTGATATCGAATCTGTCAAAGTCAAAATATATCGTTGAAAGATCTATCTTCTTACCGTCAGGGATATAAATCTTATCTTTTTCAACATCCCTCTGGTTTACATCCTGCTCTTTTTCTTCTGCGTTTTCAATCTTCTCAGGCTGTGCAGCTTCAACTTCAGGACCAGTCTGTCTTGTGTCCTGAGATTCTTTTAATGTTTCCTTGCTGCTTCCACACCCAATCATTATAATAAAGAAAATAGAAATCAAAAAAACAATATATTTCTTCATAAAAATGGTCTTTCCTGCTAAGTATCATGAATATAACAAAAAAAAACTTTTATTTCCAATGAATTTTCAATGTTTTTTCTTAATTTAGGGGCAGTTCCAAAAAAATATGTCCATTTTTTAAATATTCCCCTTTGCTTTGACCGGCTTTGGAAAGGAAAAAAGTTTTTATTATGAATATTTTTGTTTTAATTCCTTTTTTTGTTTTTCCAGCTTAA
>JBHPGK010000037.1:0-20743 GCA_042570605.1 Candidatus Zhuqueibacterota bacterium | reverse complement strand
TAACAAGAGTCCTGTCTTTCTTACGGTATTTTCGCTCACCAATAAATAATTTTTCTTTTTCAATTGCATTATTGATTTTTTGATTTATATCCTTTTTGGAATGTGCAACAAAATCGTAAATAGAAAGTTTTTTTATTTCCCCTGCATTATATCCTAAGAATTTCCTGAATGCCCTGTTTGCCTCAATTATTTTTTTTGATTCAATGTCCAGAATAACGATATTTTCAAGGCTTTGTTCTATTGCCGCACGGTATTTTTCTTCACTTTCTCTGAGTTTCTGGTCTAATTTTTTCAGCCTTTTGTTTTCTTGTTCCAGCTTCTTAATTCTATTTTCCAGGTGTCTGTTATCCATATAGAGGCTTTTACTTTAGATTATGATATTAATGCTGTATGTGATTTTTTTTAAAATATTGAATATTAAGTTTAATATAATCAATATACATGAAATATGATATTGGTGAGCGAAAATACCGTAAGAAAGACAGGACTCTTGTTACTGTTGAGGTAAGCGGAAACATAATCAGCTACAGCGGCAAAAAAGCCCTGTGCATAGTCTCCCGCGATGTTACTGCATGGAAGGAAGCTAAAGAAAAATTAGCAAATGAAAGATACCTTTTAAGAACTCTGATCGACAATATTCCAGACGCAATCTGGATCAAAGATACAAAGGGGAAATTCTTAATTAGCAATAAAGCTACTGCACGTGATATAGGAGTTAAATCTCCTGAAAATATTATTGGTAAAACTGATTTTGATTTTCTTCCAAAAGATACCGCAAAAGAATTATTCTCAGACGAGCAGAAAATAGTCTATTCCGGCAAACCTCAGTTATACAAAGAAGTCCCCAGCAAAGATGGTCAGAAATGGGGACTAAACACAAAAGTACCATTAAGAGATAATAAAAACCAAATAATTGGCCTGGTTGGTATTAACAGGGACATCGCAAAACAAAAAAACACAGAAATCGAGTTAAAAAAATATAAAGATCAACTTGAGGAACTGGTTGAGGAACGAACAAAAGAGCTCAAACTGATAAATAAAAGACTAAAGAATGAGGTGTCAGAAAGAAAAAAAGCAGAAAGTGAGTTGAAATACCGATTCGAGTTTGAACAGCTTATTAAAAACCTTTCATCACGCTTTATTAATCTGAATCCTGAAGATATCGATACCGGTATTAACCAGGCATTGAAAGCTATCGGTGAGTTCCTTAAAGTAGACAGAAGTTATGTATTCCTTTTTCATGATTACGGGACAAAAATGAGCAATACTCATGAGTGGTGTGCAAAAGGAATAAAATCTCAAATAGAGAACCTGAAAAATCTCCCTGTTGATATATTCCCCTGGTGGATGCAGAAACTCAATAGACTTGAAAATATTTATATTCCGAGCGTATCGGATTTAAGTGTTGAAGCGAACACTGAAAGAGAACTGCTGCAGATGCAGAAAATAAAATCAGTTGTGGGTGTCCCAATGGTTTATTTTGGGAAAACCCTGGTCGGTTTTATAGGTTTTGATTCTGTCAGACGTGAAAAAGAGTGGTCAGACGATAATATTTCACTGGTAAAATTGACAGGTGAATTATTTGTTACCGCACTTGAAAGAAAAAAAGCAGGTGAAACATTACATTACTCTCAGGAAATGCTACAGCATGTCCTCGATAACATTCCGCAGCGTATTTTCTGGAAGGACATTAACAGTGTTTACAGAGGTTGTAACAGAGTTTTTGCAGAGGCAGCAGGTGGACGAGAACCTGAAGACATCATTGGGAGAACAGATTACGACCTTAGGTGGAGCAAAGAAAAAGCTGATTATTTTACGGCATCGGACAAGTGCGTAATTGAATCTGATCTACCGGAGTATCATTCCATAGAATCACAAACATCAACGGATGGAAATCAAATCTGGTTAGACATAAGTAAAATCCCTTTACATGACGGGGAAGGAAATGTTATTGGAGTTCTCGGTACATCAGTAGATATGACCGACAGGATCAGGTCTGAACAGGAACTTGAAGAAAGCGAAGAACGATTCAGGCAATTAGCTGCACTTCTGCCTGAAGTTGTTTTTGAAATGGATAAATCAGGTAAACTGATTTTTATAAACCGTAAAGCTTATAAAATATTGGGTTTTACTCCGGATGAGTTCGAAAAAGGGCTCAGTTTTAACAAATTATTAGCTCCTGAATGCAGAAAAAGCGCAAGAGAAATAGCAAAAAAATTAATGAATGAAGAAGAAGTTGAAATACCTGAATATACTGCACAGAGAAAAGATGGGACTACATTCCCGGTTTTAATCAGATTTACTACAATATACAGGGATGGAAAAGTTTTCGGATTAAGAGGAATTTTATTTAATATTACCGAGCGCAAAAAAGGGGAAAATATCACTACTGCCCTTTATTCGATCTCCAAAGCTGTACATTCCACTATAAGTCTCGAAGATCTGTTTAAGACAATCCATAATGCCCTGAGCACAATTATTGACACGACCAATTTCTATATAGCCTCATATATTAAAGAAAACGACATAATTGAATTTACTTACTGGCAAGACCAGAAGGATGATTTCCCGGTAATAACAAATGCAAAAGAGTCCGGTTCCCTGACTGCTGAAGTAATAAATAAAAAGAAACCGCTGTTAATTTATGAGAATGACCTCAACAATAAATTCAGCAAAAAAGAATTAAAACAATGGGGAGCAATACCAAAGGTCTGGCTGGGTGTACCATTAAAAATTAAAGATTCAGTGATTGGGGTAATGACAGTCCAGAGTTATGTTGATCCAAATTTATATTCCAAAAAAGATATTAAGCTCCTGGAATCTGTTTCAGAACAGGTTGCAGTAGCAATCGATAGAAAACGTTCAGAGGAAGCACTTCGGGAGAGCGAAGAAAAATACCGCATGTTTATTGAGCAGTCGAATGATGCAATTTATATCCTGCACGGGAAAAAGTTTTTACTTATAAACAAGAAATTTGAAGAGATATTCGGTGTAACACTCGAAGAGGTTAACAACCCGGATTTTGATTTTATAAATCTTGTTGCTCCAAGCAGCCGTCCTTTAATAGAAGAGAGAAGCAGAAGACTTCAGCGGGGTGAAAAACTTGAACCAAAATATGAATTTACAGCATTGGATAAAAACGGGAAAGACATTGAAGTTGAAACCTCAGTTTCTTATATCAAATATAAAAACCTCTATGCTACGCAGGGCATCTTACGAGATTTAACTGAACGGAAAAAGACAGAAGAAGAAAAGAAAAAGCTGGAAGAGCAGCTGTTTCAAGCGCATAAAATGGAATCAATGGGGAGACTTGCAGGTGGTGTGGCTCACGATTTTATCAATATGTTGTCAATAATTAAGGGGCATGCCCAGTTACTTGAAATAAGATATTCCGGTAAAGCCAAAACCAGGGATAAAACTGTTGAAATAATAATCAGTGAAATTGAAAAGGCAACAGAATTAACAAGGAAACTCCTCGATTTTGCAAGAGGCAGCGATTTTTATCCCGAGCCCGTAAATATAAACTCTATTATGAAAAACACCTTATTGATCCTGGATAAAATTCTTGGAATAAATATAAAATTGAAATTTCAATTTGAAAAAAACGTTTATATAGTAGAAGCAGATAAAAACCAGATCGAACAGGTACTTACTAATATCGTTATCAATGCAAGAGACGCAATGCCTGAAGGCGGTGACCTGATAATAAAAACAGAAAATGTAAGCATTAAAACCGGGAATGATTTCCTCCCTCCTGAATTCAGGCCCGGTAAATATGTGAAAATCTCTATCAAAGATACGGGTGTCGGGATGCAGAAGAATATAGAAGACCGGATCTTTGAACCATTTTTTACTACAAAAGAGAAGGGAAAAGGAACAGGACTGGGGCTGGCTGCCGTTTACGGTATAATAAAACTCCACAGGGGATTTATATACTGCAATAGTAAAAGAGATGAGGGCACAACATTTAATATTTACCTTCCTAAATCCTAAGAATTACGGAAAAATAACTACACCTTATTTTTAGCTATTTTGTTTTTTTTTAACACCTGATGCTTTATCAATGTATATGATCTTCGTTCTGTTATCATAATCGCTGGTCTCATAAACTTTAATATTTCCAGGTTTTCCGGGATTTCAGTTATTCGTTCATAGGCTATTTTGATCTGTTTTTGGCTGCCTACTACTGATTCACTGCATCTTTTAATATAATAAGATAATCCTTGACAGCCGCTTCTCTGGGATTTGATGGATTTGAATTATTCTGGAAAGAGAATTCAGCTATCTTCTGAAAATGTTCTTTACCGATCCCAAGTTCTTTAAAGGTTGGTATTTTTAGATCCCGGGACAGTAACATGATCTTTTCTATCAATTTCCGGGCGGCAGTTTCCGCATTCTTTTCATTAATACCTGCAACTGAAGCAATATCCTCATATTTATCACTGCATTCACTCATATTAAATTTCATAACATAAGGTAAAAACACTGAATTTGTCACACCATGCGGAAGGTCAAACAGTGCACCCACAGACTCTGATATACAGTGAACTGCACCAACGTCACTATTTCCGAAGGCAATTCCGGCAATGGTACTTGCCAGCATAATATTTTTCCTGGCTTCTATATCTTCCTTAATATTATTATAAGCTCTCTCTATATATGAAAATATCAGTTCACAAGCTTTAAGCGCCAGTGGACTTGTAAACCGGGTGGCAGGTTTTACCGTATAAGCTTCTACAGCATGAGTTAAAGCATCAAGTCCGGTTGAAGCAATAAGATGTTGTGGAAGCGATATTAAAAGGTCGGGATCGACAAGGGCTATTTCAGGAAACATCTCAGGTCCCTTTATGCTCATTTTAAAATTTCTTTTTGTATCAGTTATCACCGAAACCCATGTAACCTCGCTACCGGTTCCGCACGTTGTAGGAACTGCAAGTACCGGAAGCGGCGGATCCTTATATATTCTTTTTCCTTCATAATCCTCAATATTTCCGTCATTTGCTGCAAGTAATGCAACGGCTTTTCCTGCATCGAGCGGACTTCCGCCGCCAACAGCAATAACGAGTTCCGGCTTGATCTCTCTTGCAAGCATTCCGGCTTTATTTACAGTACCTGACTTAGGATTTGCTTCAATTTCATCAAAGACTGCTGCGTTTTCGACCTGCGAAAGTATCTTATCAAGTATCCCGCTCTTTGTTATACCTTTATCAGTTACGATCATAGTTTTTGAAACATTCATCTCGCCTGAAACAATTTCTTTTAACCTGTTTACATTACCGGATCCAAATAATATTTTCGTCGGCATATGAAAATTCATTGTATTCTCCTTTTCTAAGTAATTAACCATCAATCTGAGCAGATTGTAAATAAATGTAATTACATAAATCTTGTTTTTCAATATTTCATTTGATAAATTATAATAAATCTATGAAATTATTATTTTTTTCATACGGATTTTATTTAAAATTGTAACATAACAGGGGTAAATCTATAATAAATCAATTTAGGAGGGCAGTATGTATAAGAACAAACATTTCCGACTTATCCATTTTATAACAATTTTATGTTTGACTATTCTTTTCTGTTTCTCATCAGCATTTGCACAGGAAGAGGATGACTTAAATGAAACTTTGAAAAAGTTGTCGGGGGATGCAGCAAAAAGTTATGTTGGTCCGATGGGATCGGCATTCGGTGCAGACTTGAACGGCGGCTGGTTTCATAAAGCTCCGCCGGCAAAACTCTTTGGATTTAATTTTGAAGTTGGGCTCGCAGTTATGGGAGCCTTTATCCCGGATGCAGAAAAAACTTTTGTAACTTCCGGCGATTTTCGTTTTAACAGGGTTCAAGCAGAAGAATTAACAGAATTTATCTATACAGATCCGCAATACACTTATTTGACCACAACACAAAAACAGGAATTACAGGATCTGGTTATCGATGAGATGATCACACAGGATTTTTCTGTGGGGATTTCAGGTCCTACAATTGTAGGAAAAAAGGATGAAAATATTAAGGTAGAGTTCAGCGGTGATGACTTTACCGTTACAGATCCCAGCACACAAATGCAAATAAATGTTGATGTACCGGCAGAGGAAATAGAACTTCCTGTTGGAGGTCTGCTTGATGATATTGCATTGCTTCCTCTTGCTGCTCCGCAATTCAGTATTGGGAGAATATACGGGACGCGGTTCACACTCAGATACCTGCCGAGCATGGAAATAAATGAGGAGTTAGGAAAAATTGATTATATCGGTTTCGGGTTACAGCATAATCCGGGCGTCTGGCTGAAAAATCCGCTTCCAATTGATCTGGCACTCTGCTACTATACACAGACATTAAAAGTCGGTGACGTTTTTGAAGCAAAATCAACTGCGTTCGGAATAAACTTCAGCAAACAGCTTGGCTTAAGGATGCTGAATATCACACCCTATGGCGGTTTTATGTTTGTAAGCTCAAAAATGTCTGTGTCATATGATTACAACATTGATACTCCTACAGGATCCTCTACTCAGAGAATTGACTTTGAACTGGAAGGTGAAAATAAAACGCGTTTTACTTTTGGAATAGGGATAAGGCTTCTGACTTTTAACCTCAATGCGGATTATAATATAAGTAAATTCAATTCCGTAAGTGCAGGACTATTTTTTGCATTTTAAACAGTAACATGTTGCCTGTCGAAGGTGAATAACACCTTCGACGGCGTCAAATTTTAAAAAGCCGGTATAAAAAAATGCCGGCTTTTTTTAATAGTTTCGGAGTGTAATTAAGTAAGGGCGAAGCATTTATTGAAAAATCTTCTATGATTACTTAGACTAATAACTTTTAAATGCTTCGCCCCTACCAAAAAATATTCCTTGACATTATTCTCCTTTTCAATAAATTTAAACAAACAAAAGATGTAAGGGCAAAGCATTTTTAATATTATAGTTTTTTTCCAACCGGAAGCTCTTTCCATAAAAATGCTTCGCCCCTACTGTAGTTTTTACCTCAAATAACAAATAAAAATTTACAGGGGACAATATGGAAGATGTTTTTAGTACAAATTTCGGTACTGTCGACTGGATAATAGTGATCGTTTATCTTGCGTTCATTTTTATAATGGGCATTGTATTTAAAAAATATGTCAAAGGGCTTGGTGATTTTATTGTAGCAGGCAGAAATTTGAGACTTTTTCTTGCGATCGCAACATTAACCGGAACGGAACTCGGGCTTGTAACCGTGATGTACAACGCGGAACTCGGATTCCGGGGAGGATTTTCCGCATTTCATATCGGGATAATCGAAGCCGGATGTATCGCTGCAATTGGTGTGACCGGTTTTATTGTATATAAGCTGAGAGAAAGCAAGGTAATGACAATACCGGAGTTTTACGGCAAACGGTTCGGGATAAAAGTACGATGGGTCGGCGGCGTGATCCTTGCTTTGAGCGGGATTTTGAACATGGGGCTGTTTCTTCAGGCAGGTTCGCGTTTCATGATAGGCATAACCGGTGTTGGGATAGGTTCGGATGTAACAAAGATAGTAATGTCAGTAATGCTTATCATGGTATTGATTTATACAGCAATGGGAGGTATGGTCTCGGTAGTTATTCTGGATTACATTCAGTTTGTCGTTCTGTCAATCGGCATGGGTATACTTACATTTTTTACTATAAAAGCAGTAAGCTGGGAAAGTCTTTTCAGCCTGGAAGCCCTAAAAACACACGGGAGCGGCTGGTTCAATCCTCTTGAACAGCCTGAATTCGGTATTACCTATATAATATGGATGTTCCTTGTGTCACTTTCTGCCGGGGTACTCTGGCAGGCAGTTACCATGAGGGTCCTGGCTTCAAAATCCCCCAAAGTTGCCCAGCACATGTTCAAATTGTTCACAATAACTGGACTTGCAAGAAGAATAGTCCCTATGCTCTGGGGTATAGGAGCATTCATTTTTATTTTAAATGCGCCATACCTGGCGGGTGCTTTCTTCCCTGAGGCAGGAGAAGCGGTTAATTCTCAATTCGGGTTCCCCATATTCATTGCAAAGATCGTCCCTTCCGGGCTGATCGGCATAATAGCTGCAGGGATGTTAGCGGCATTCATGTCCACACATGACAGTTACCTTTTAAGCTGGAGTTCAGTTTTGACGCAGGACATTATTTCTCCCCTGTTCAAGAAGGGACTTTCAGATAAAACAAGGATCACCGTAACAAGAGCCGGAATTTTTGTTATAGGTATTTATCTTTTGATCTGGGGTCTATGGTATGAAGCTCCAACGTCGCTGTGGAGCTATTTTGCTATAACGGGTACGATATATTTTTCCGGGGCGTTCCCGGTTGTTGTCGGAGGGCTTTACTGGAAAAAAGCCAGCAGAACAGGGGCTATGGCTTCTCTGTTGTGCGGACTCTTTTCACTTTTAGGCTTAATAGACTGGAGCACTACTGAACAATTCAACTGGGTTTCAGAAAAGCATATAGCTTTGATAACATTTGTAATTTGTGCTGTAGTCATGGTTGGGGGATCACTTTTATTTCCCGATAAAGAAAACAAAATTGAAAATAAATTAACGGAGGCATAAGATGGGAGGATGGATATTATTCTGGAAAATTGTCCTTATCGGCACTCTTGCTGCCTATTTTGTACTGGCAATAGTTGTTACGATCGGAGGATTTTATAATATCAGGGATTTTCTGAAAGACCTGATGAATCCTGAACCGGAAGATTAATTTATGAACCGCAGAGGCACAGAGACACAGAGACACAGAGAGGAAAAATTAACCACTAAGTCACGAAGACACTCCGCCAAAGGCGGATCCGCCTCCGGCGGAAAAGACACAAAAAAATAATGAAGGTTAAGATATGGTTAAAGAAATAAGACCTGCGCTTGCAGTCCTTGCCGCAGGCATGGGACAGAGATACGGAGGATTAAAACAAGCAGATCCAATTCACGGCGGTCATACACTGCTGGAATATACGATATATGATGCACTGGCAACAGGATTCGGAAAAGTTGTACTCCTTATAAGAAAAGATTTTGAAGCCGAATTCCAGGAAGTTTTCGGCAAAAAGATAGAAGCAGGTGCAGCCAGGTTCGATGCAGACGTATCTTATGCTTACCAGGAATCGGTAACTGATGTCCAAAAGAGACTCCCTTTCAGGGAAAAAATGTGGGGGACAGGGCATGCGACGCTCTGTTTTAGAGATTCTGTTAAAGAGCCCGCCGCCGTGGTAAATGCAGATGATTATTACGGGCGCGACTCTTTCCGGGCGTTATATGAATTCTTTAATGATTATGAATATGACGTATCAGGGAACATTCATTCTCTTATAGGATATGTACTGAATAACGTTGTTTCGCCGTACGGCTCTGTTGCAAGAGGACTGTGTGAGACCACACCTGATAAATACCTGCGCTCGGTCACCGAAACAAAGAATATTCACTTTGACGGCAGCGAGATTTTTACTCCGGAAGAAAATAAAAAAAACATCCTCGATAAAAACACATTAACATCGATGAACATATGGGGATTAAATCCCTCGATTTTCAGACTGCTGGAAAAAAAATTTGAATTATTCCTCAATAAAGTAACTGCAGAAAAAGACCCGGTATCCGAGTTTTACCTGTCGAATTTTATTGGTGATGAAATTGCCGAGGGCAGGATAAAGGTAAAAATTCTGCCTACGGCAGAAAAATGGTTCGGCATGACCTATAAGGAAGACCGCCCTGTTGTAAGAGATTCGATAGGTAAATTAATAAAAAAAGGCATCTACCCGGAAAATTTATGGGGATGATGTTATGACACCTGAACAAAAACCCGCCACTTTTACATTTGGTGAATTAAAACTGATTGCTTCATCATTTGAAATCCCGGGAACTGTAGAGAGAGTGAACATATATGGAAGCGGGCATATTAATGACACTTTTGCAGTAGAGACAAAATATAATGGCGGAATAAAAAAATACATACTCCAGAGAATAAATACCGATGTCTTCAGAAAACCGGTACTGGTGATGGAGAATATAAAACTTGTTCTCGATAAGCTCCATGAGAAAATCCTCCAAAGGGGAGGTCATCCGGAAAGAGAAAGCCTTACACTGGTTTCTACAGGGGATGGGAAACATTACACAGTGAACGAAAACGGTACATGGCGCATTTATTTTTTTATCGAGAACGCCCGTACATATGATTTTGTAAAAAATGACGAACACGGCAGGCATATAGCCTTTGAAGCAGCCCGGGCATTCGGGGATTTCCAGAAAATGCTTGCGGACCTGCCCGGCGACAGCCTGCATGAAACCATTCCTTTTTTCCACCATACACCAAAGAGGTTCGAGCAGTTACTGGAAGCTATAGACATTAATTATCAAAACCGGAAGGAAAAATGCCGGTCTGAGATAAGTTTTGCAATTGAGCGGAAAGAGATATGCCCTGTCATAATCAATCTGATCGAATCAGGTACAATCCCGGTAAGACCGGGTCATAACGATACAAAAATAAACAATGTTTTGTTCGATACTTCAGTAAAACCGGAAAAGGCAAAAGTAATTATTGACCTCGATACACTGATGCCGGGTACGTCACTGTATGATTTTGGAGACATGGTGCGTACTACCACCTGCCCTGCCGCTGAAGATGAAAAAGACCTTACAAAAGTAACCGTCGATCAAACTCTATATAAACGTCTTGAAGAAGGTTTTTTATCTGCTGTCGGTGACATTTTAACAGAAGCCGAAAAAGAGCACCTTGCATTCTCGGGCAAGCTTATAACATACAACCAGGGTCTGCGGTTTCTTGCCGACTACCTCCGGGGCGATACCTACTACAAGACCTCATACCCTGACCACAACCTTATCCGGACACGCACACAGTTTAAAATGCTTGAGGAAATGGAGAGGGTGTTTTAAAATTTTTCAATGAAATACTCACTTTCGTGGGAAAGACACATACAAGAAATTTTTAAAGCGGACAATTCAAATTGTCCGCTTTTTATTCGCTCCCTACATTATTTGATTCGTTTTTCTTCTCAGCCTTTGGCGGGGGAGCCTTTTCTTTGCGTCCTTGCGAGAGTTTTTATCAATACTTCAAATACTCCTCTGGCTTCACCGGGAAACCTTCCGGTAAACGCCACATATAGTCAGGGTTGATGTACGGCAGGTCGTCCTTGTATTTTTCCATTAAGACAATCTTTTTCTGCAGAAGTTCCGGCAGGTTGTCCCCGTACTGGAACCATGTCTCGCCGGGATCATATATTGGGATAAAATTAACGGTCGTAGTTTCAATCAGGTTTTTCAGGTACATTGTATTTACAAGTTCATTGTTTATCATCTCTCTTACCTGGGCAAGACGTTTTTCTTTTAGCGTTTCATTTTTTGTTTTCAGGTATCCGTGAACACCCGCAATCCACGCTGCAGTGTTGCGGAGAGTTCGGCAGTATGCCTTGTACCCGCGGAGCCGGTCTCTTATATCTATAAATACCGCCTTTTCGGGGCTGTCCCCTTTCAAATTATTAACTACCCTCTTTGCCATGTCAATTGCCCTGTCAAGCGGTCCCCATACATCCCGGTCAAACTGACTGACTATTTCATCTGCACGCGGTACAGGTATTAAATTCCAAAGGCAGTCTGCCTGCAGGTCAACCCTGTGAGGATTGTTAAACGTAGCCATTATGTACTTTTCATAATATTCGCGCTGTTTTTCCGGTATTTTTGCAATATCCGGCACGAAAGGACGTACCCAGAGGCGGTACCACTCAAACCCGAAATGGCTGTAAAGTGGAACATCCGGGAATGAAAGATAAGCATTTTCACTCAGTTCCCAAATTTTAATAAGATCATCTGCCCTGTCTTTTCCTGCCCATTTAACCGCCTGCCTCTTTATAACATCTTTGACGTCCATATTTGAGTCAAGATTATATGCTTCAAGAATTTTACTGTTAATATCGTAAGGCGCAAGTGAAACGGGTGAAGTGTATGCCTGGATGCGGTCAAGCCCTGCATCCATCATCGATCTCAGCCTTTCATACGCAAGAAAAGGGAACGGTATCCCTATTATATAATTATCCCTTATGCTTACGCCGCTGTGCAGGTACGATTCCCTGCTAAGGAGCGCTTTACGCGTTTTCCATTTTTCAGGGTCCCGAGTATCGGCAATTGACACCTGCAGGTCGATCCGGTTATCCATCCCGCGGATTATTATATCCTCCTCTTCCGGTATAGCGCGCAGCCCTGCAATTATACGGAACTTTGGATTGATCTCTGTACCTGCATCCCGGAGTACTTTGTAATACCTGATCACATTCTGGGCAGCGGCTTTTGCAAATTCCTCGTTCGTGTTCCATTCCCTGACGATGTACGGTCCGCCGTTTCTGCCTGCATAAAGTCTCATCGTATGTTCAAAACCGGAACCGCTGTCATTAAGCCAAGTGCTTATAAAACCGAGTTCCGGAATCTCTTTCTGAATATTTTTGAGAAGCTGCGCATAGTGCCATCTTACGACAGGGTGTCCCAGAGTAAGAGCATAGCGGGGTCTGTATGCCCTGAATGGATGGTCAACACGTGCGCCGCGGAGGTACGGGTATTTTTCAAGCAGGTTTTCGGGTACCGAGCGAGGATTACATATGTACATTCCCGGTGTAAGACCGTATTTTACCGCCAACTCAGCCTGCTTTTTCAAAAAGTTTAAATTGGAATTCAGGTACTCTGGAGGGTATGTTCCCTTGTTCAGTTCCGTCTCGGTAAACTGGTCGAGGTCTGGACTCGAATCATAGAACCTATAATAGATCTCACCTGCGGGTCCGGTCTCAAGGGATGATGGAGACGCCAGGGCATTTACATTAATGTGAGAGCACCCCATACGTGCAAATTCCCGGACGGCAGCTTCCGGATCGTAAGACCTGGTAAACCTTCTTCGGCTGCCGAGAAACCAGTCCTCACCCTGAAGCCATTTGAAAGTGGGTGTAATCAGTTTCCCTTTTTCAAATTCGGATATGTCGTTATCCATCCAGTCTTCTATAAGTCTGCAATATAATGCATAAAGCAGGTGCTGCCCGGATACTATCATCTCACCTGTCCCGGACTCGTCTAAAATAATATACATCCAGTCTTTTTTATCAGGTAATTTTATACCCTTTTTTCTCATATCACTCTTGTAATTTTCATCTGCAACTGCTATTTTGAATATGTTATTACCAGAAAACCTCCGGAAATCTTTATATGTTTTAATCTCTGCACCGGGAGCACAAAATGCTTTGAATTCTTCTACTACGGTTTTTTCTACAGGTGTGTGCTTAGTCCGATAAGCAACAATTTGAATTTTTGACAAAACATATTTTACTTTATCATTATTATTATTCGGGTAAATATCCCCGAATCCATTTATAAAAAATGTGAAAAGCACAACATAACAAAAAAATCTTTTCATTATGAATACCTCCAAAAAATGAAATTTGTTTTAGTCAGTGAATTAAAAATATACTGATGTAATAAAGCTAAGTAAAGAAAAATATATACAGTTTTAAGAAAATTCAGTAATATATAGGGATATACAAAAACTTTTTACAAAAGAATCTAATTGAACCGTCGGATTTTTCATAGCCAATTTTCAAAGAAATTGAAAGTTTTTCAAACTCTTTTACGGCATTTAATCTCAATTCTTCAGTTACAAACCATCTTTTTAGCCAACTATCAGTGGTTGTAATATTGACATTATATAAATTAAATCCCTGAGCAACGACAGCGTCATTTAATGCAGGCCGGAACAGGTTAATATTTGTTCTTATATATCCATAATTAGAGTAGCGCAAAGTTAAACTTACTCCAAAAACCATTTCCCATCTGTAAAAATAATCCACATCCAGAAATTTACCGTCATTTCTGTTTACTTCAACATTTGCTTCAATATCTGATCCGACTTTCAACGAGTCAGAGCTCAGACCAAAAATGATATCATAACAACCTTCATTAAACAGATCATCGGGAGTAGGTCCCTCCACCGGTTTAAAAATTTCCTGCTCTGCAGCAGGCCAGTTTTTTTTGCAGTCAAAAAAACTAACACTAACAATCAATAACAGAAAAGGAAGATACGCGAATTTTCGCATTTTTTTAAATATCATATGTTTAAATTATTTTAATTAGTAATATAAAGGTATCAATAACTCTTCAGAAGCAAAATATTTAATACTGCCATTCGTATCTTTATATCCGAGATCAAGTTTGATTATTAAATTGCCGATACCTGCAATAATTTCAGAAATCTTCTCCCCGGATCCAAACATCTGTAGAGCATTAATATCAGTCATTGTTGCATAAACCCTAAAAATCTCAAAACCCAAAAGGGATGATGAATTATTGAACAAAGGATTAAATATACTAAAAAACACAATTGTATTCATGATATTATAATAAGATGGATTTCCCGTTTTCCATCTATAGAAAATTTCAAAATCTATCGCTCCGCCATCATTTCTTGATACTTCAACATCGATCCACACACCTGAACCGATAACCATAGATTCCGGAGAACAACTGAAATCAATACTAATTTGTTGAGGGTCAATTTGAACAGCCGTGTGAGGTGCGTCAACTTCAGTATAAATTTCGGTTGCCTGTGACCCCCAATCCTTTTTGCAGTTGAAAAATAACAATGCTACAAAAATACTAAAAAGAGTTAAAATTTTCACATTAATACTCATAAAGGAATATATTCTCTATTTAAATCTTTAATAATATACGGGAATATTCACGTTTTTATTACAAAAATATTTAACTATCCCATCTATATCTTTGTATCCCAAATTTAAAGAGACTGAAATATGTCCCAGGTTATACACAACTCCTGAGATCGCATTCTCTTCCCTGAAAATCCTGACAGCCCGATAAGTAGAAGTTTTTAATGCTACTTCATTGATACCGAATCCCTCTTCTGTTTCTTCCCCGTTCAAAGTAGGAAGAAAAAGAAAACTAATATTATAATATATAGTTCCCAAAATCAGAGAATGATAAGGAACTAAACTGTCGTTTACATACCACCTGTAAAACAGTTCAACATTTATGTTTCTGTTATCATTCCGTGATACATTGGCAGAGATATTTATTGATCCGCCAATTTTTAAAGCATTGGGATCCAGATCAAAATTCACATCAAAAAATTCAGGATTGAAGAATTCCGAGTAAGGGGGACCTTCAAGTGAGGTATAAAGCTCAGTTCTCTGGGTTCCCCAGTCTTTTTGACAAAAG
This sequence comes from Candidatus Zhuqueibacterota bacterium, assembly GCA_042570605.1. GTDB lineage: Bacteria > SM23-31 > SM23-31 > JBHPGK01 > JBHPGK01 > JBHPGK01. The sequence continues at coordinate 5,530 of JBHPGK010000037.1, read as the reverse complement.
TTGAACAAGAAAACAATCAGGAGTAAAATTTGTATTGTATTTTTCAGCATTTAATACTTTTTCAAAAAAGTATAATTACCTTAATATCTAATTACATAATGCAAAAATCAATATTTTTAATAATTGATCGGTACTCCCACTTGCCTGGTTATAAAATATTGAATTTGAGAATTTTCATCACAATACCCTATCTGAATGTCAATATATAGAAAGCCGATCTCATTAACAACTGCAATTCTGATCTCTTCAGAGGGAAAACTTGCCTCAGCAGCATCTCTGCTGGTTGAAACCGTAATTCGGCTAAGGCCGTAATCTGCTACATGAGTTGAGTCATTTATCCGCGGCTGTAGGAAAGCATCCAGAGCAAAATAGTACCCCTGCAGGTAATAGGTCACTCCGTAATTAATAGTCCAGTCATAATATATATCGAAATCTATACCCCTGTGATCATTTCTTGAAACCTGGACCGTCAATTCCACATCCGTTCCAATTTGCATGGAAGCCGGCTGAAGATTAATATCAATATCGAAAAAATGCGGACTGAAATAATCATCCTCAGGGGGACCCTCCAGAGGAGCATAAATATCAGGTCTTGTGCTGCCCCAGTCCTTTTTGCAGGTTGATGTTTGGAGTAGAAACAGGGTCAGAAAGCAGACAACCACTATTTTTATCTTAACTCTCATTTTTATTCATTTTATTATTGAAATTAATTCAAATACAACGCTTACCATAATAATATAAACATTTTAATATTATACCCCAAAAATCGAAACTTTATTTTACGGAGAAATTTTTACGGGTATGCCTGTTGAGAAAAAAAAACTGATCTCCCCCTGGTCATTCGTATACCCAAGTCTTAAAGTAATATTAATAAAACCTATGCCTTGTAAAATTGTACTTTTATCTTCCTGGAGATAATTAACAATACGGTCATTAAAAAACGTTGTTGCAGTTATACTGGTTAATCCAAAACCGTTAACATTTATTGAGCCGTTTATTCTTGGGCTTAAGATATTTTCAATTACAGCCAGTTGATAAGATACTCCATTATTCACAGTCCAGTCATAGAATATATCGAAATTTATTGGGTAAAGATCGTTCCGGGTAACTTCTACCGAAATTTCAACTTCGGTTGTACCCACAATCATTGTATCAGGTTCAACACTGATAGTCACGTCATAAATATTTGGATCATAATCAGAAGCCTCGGGGGGGCATTCAACCTCCTGGTAAATATCCGGTTTTATATTATTCCAGTCTTTTTTGCAGCTATTAAAGAATATCAATAACAGACAAACACTATAAATGATTAATTTGTATCTCCTCATATTTAATACCTGCTCTTATTAAACAACCTGTCAAGATTCACAGTCAACGAAACTTGGAACTCATTTCTTTTCATATTAAAATCTGCATAGAGCAGTTTCCTGTCAAGAATACTTTTGTCAAGACTTTTTGTTGATTTAATTATATCATATATATTAAAAAGATATACTGCTACTCCAAACAAAATAGCTCTTGACCGTAGTTTTGAAGCCTGTTTCCTTGAACTTTTTGCCCTGTTGTTTTTTTCAAGTTCATTAAAATAATTTTCTTCCGAAATATAAATATCTCCGAAGCCGTAATATGTCTGGTCTGCATAAGTTTCAATCCTTAATTTATTCTCTGTATTATAAGGGTCCCCGGAGCCTATGTAATATATGTAACCAAGCGCCCCAATTACAGCCGAAGAAAAAACCAGTCCCTTTGTTTTCTTACCCGCTTTAACCTGTCCCATACCCGGAAAAAAAACCGAAGAAAAAAACAGATGTGTTGACTTATTATCAAACAGGTCTGCAAGTACGTCATGAGTTATCCGCTTATACATTGAATTTAATTCTTCCTCTCTTACAACCGATGATCTTTCCCTGCGAAGTTCTATGTTATGGTCATCGATGTTTATCAGATAATAACGTGCTTCCAGAAGTCCCTCTTCATAATTAAAAACTCCAATTAGTGCTTTGGATATTTTATGGGCGGTTTTCATTTGAAGAAATAATTTTCTGAAAGATGCAAGTTTCCTTACACCGTCAAATATCATATCTTCCGGTGCTTCAACCCCGGTAATTTGTAAATTCCCTGTAGACTCAAGGGCATTTTTCAGACTTTTGTTGTAGTCGATCAGTGCGGATTCAGGAATATTCGAAGATTTAAATTTGAACAAAAGCAGGTTAAACTTGTCAATTTCATTAGAATCAGAATATAAGTTTCCACTAAAAATCAATAAAAGCAGGCATAAGCTAAATCGCTTTGTAAACATGAAAACACTCCCTATCTTTTAAACCAACTAAGCCTGCTGGTTATATTGACGAATTTTTCAACAAAAAGTAACAAACTTTTTTAATTTTCAAAGAAAAATATTGAAATTTCATTCGTTTTTCAAGAAAAAGATAAAAACTGGAAAAGAAACACTTCAATTTAAAAAAGAAATTTTCCTGTCATGTCGAGCGTTAGTCGAGACATCTAAAAACGTAGATTTCTCGGTTACACTCTACGCGTTTCACTCGAAATGACAGTAATTACTCTTCCTATTTACATCTTTAAAAATACTTTAACATACTACTTGATCATTAATTTTACGAAGAATTTTTGTATATCCTTGTAACAGAAGAGGAGAATTAAATTCCAAACTTTTTAACTATTCAAAAGAGTATTTCTTTATTATAATGCTCCCGGTTCCGTCATGGAAAAGGGGTCGAGAATTTTTTCTAACTTCTTTTCCGGTAAGATATTGTGTTTGAGGGCGACCTTTCTAACGGTAGTATTTTTTTCAAATGCCTCTTTTGCTATCTTTGCAGCGGCATCATAGCCGATTTCATGGCTAAGTGCGGTGCACATTGCCAGACTTCTCTCTATCAATTCATTACACCTCTTTTTATCAGCCTTTAATCTGGTTATGCATTTCTCTGTAAAGACAGTAACTGCATTTGAAAGCAGGTCAATTGACTGGAGCAGGTTATACGCCATCACCGGCATCATTACATGGAGCTCAAAATTCCCGCCCATTAAACCTGCTGAAGAGATTGCGGCATCATTTCCAATTACCTGCACACATACCTGCATCAGGGCTTCAGCTATTACAGGATTTACTTTACCGGGCATTATCGAGGAACCCGGCTGTACAGCCGGCAAAATCAGTTCTCCAATCCCGCATCTGGGACCGGAACCAAGAAAACGAATGTCATTAGCGATTTTTGAGAGGCTTACCGCAACTGTTTTTAAAACGGAAGAAGCTTCTACAACCGCATCCTTTGCAGCCTGGGCTTCAAAATGGTTTTCTGCTTCTCTGAACTTCAGCCCTGTAATTTTATTAATGTTATCAATTACCAGTTCAGCAAAATCAGGGTGGGTATTAATCCCTGTTCCGACAGCAGTGCCTCCAATAGCAAGTTCGGATAAATGACCTCTTAAATTTTCGATCCTTTTTATTCCATGCTTTACCTGGCTTGCATAACCGCTGAATTCCTGTCCAAGCCGGATGGGTGTTGCATCCTGAAGATGAGTCCTTCCGGTCTTTATAATTTTATCAAATTCCTTTGCCTTTTTATCCAGCTCTGATTTCAGTTCATTTAAAGCCGGACTGAGTCCGTTTTCAATGGATTCCAGTGCGGAGATATGTATACATGTTGGGATCACATCATTACTTGACTGTCCCATATTTACATGATCGTTCGGATGAACGCAATTTTTATCTCCGGATTTTAATTTCAGGATCTCATTAGCCCTGTTTGTTATAACTTCATTAGCATTCATGTTTGTTGAAGTGCCCGAACCGGTCTGAAAGATATCTACAACGAAATTGTCATCCAGTTTGCCGTTTATTACTTCTGTAGATGCTTTTATTACTGCATCACCGATTTTTTCATCCAAAAGCTTTAACTTAACGTTTGCCTTAGCTGCAGATAACTTGATCATTCCCAATGCCCGTATGAAACTTCTTTGGAATCTTAATCCGCTTATAGGAAAGTTCTCTACAGCCCTCTGTGTCTGTGCTCCCCAGTATTTTTCAGCGGGGACTTCCATTTCACCCATGGAATCGGTCTTTATCCTGTATTTATCTTTTGACATCTAATTACCCTCCGGATATTTATAACTATATAAATAAAAACATTACCAGTTCCAATATACGTTCCAAAATTCAAAAAACAATTTAAATTCTAAGTAAAGATAAAGAATAGCACACGGATGACACGGATTGGAAGGATTTACGCAGATTGATTATTGCTGTGAAAAGCATTTAATACCGGTAAGGATATATTTGTTGACGTAATTTATAAATCACTGTCAAATTATGAAGACACAATACTAAATACGCAGGTGCACTGCTCCAAAAGCAATACAGCGACCTTCTGCATTTTCAGGATATTATTTTCTTATATTCTTCTTAGTGTCTTTTCCTGCCTTAGTGTCTGCTATGATAAAAGTCAAGTTAAAATTACAGATTACGAGAACTACCTTTCAATGAACGGAATAAGCTTAGCAACCTGCTATTCGTTTTTTATTACAATTTACGATTCGAAAAAGTGGAAACAGTATTAACAAACTTCGTGACGTTTTATAATACAGACACAAAGGCGTTATATACCTTTTTCCGAATATTTTTCATAACTTATTCAAGAACTCCTATTTCATACAGTTGATCTTTCAACTCTATTGCTCTTATTCTTACAGACAATTTCCTCGCTATTGCTACTATAGCTTTCTTTCTACTTCCGGAGTTCTTATAAACATTTTGAAATTTTGTTAATAAAGCAGGGTCTTTCTTTATAGAAGCCCATGAACATTGTATTATCCAGCCGCGTACACTACCATTGCCTTGAGATGTAATGCTGCCCTTTCTTGTATTTTCTCCTGTAGAGTATTCACTGCTGGTTAATCCGGTAAAGGATGATATCGCTTTGCCGCTTCTAAAACGGTTCATATCTCCCCATTCTACTGTTAACCTTATTGCAGTTAATTTTCCTATCCCAGGACAGGACATTTTAAGTTCTACCGACCTGTTATATCTTTCCTTCTTTATTAATTCCAGTAACTCTTTCTTTAATTTCTTCTCCTCATCTAAAAAAACCATTAACATTGTTAACAATGAACTTAAACTGACTTTTAATGAATTATCCAAATTCAAATTTTCCATACTTAGATAATCCTTATTCGTCCATTTACGGTCAGGAAATCCTTTCTCTAAACCATGAAACTTCAAAAATCCTCTTATCCGGTTCTTCTCCCTCTTTATATTCTTCTGTATTTGGGTTAATGTACGGTTGATCTGTCTGTCCTCTCTTCTCTCTTTATCAGGAACATAACAGCTCTTATAATCTCCATTCTCAAGATTCTGCGCTAATCTCATGGCATCTCTCTTATCCGTCTTTACTTTACTTACCTTCTCAACCGTTACTGTATGAGGCGGAGTCACTATACATTCTATCCCGTCGGAAACTAAAAGATCATGAAGCCAGAATCCCGAAAATCCTGCCTCGTATATTAGCTTTAT
>JBHPGK010000036.1:0-20989 GCA_042570605.1 Candidatus Zhuqueibacterota bacterium | reverse complement strand
TTTATTCACTCCTTCTTACATTAAAATATCTGAAATTAAAGGGGTTTTCCGACAGACTCCATGGCGTGTCTCTACATTAGAATATGTTTGTTTAAACCTAACAGGTTTCCGAAACCTGTTAGGTTTTTTGTTATTGATTATTGCTGCACTTATAATTATCTTTCACGAAAAACATAATAAATATCAAAGGGATTTATCATGATAAACAGGAGAGAATTTATTAAAGGGACAGCAGCAGCGGGGGCAGGTCTAATATTGAATCCTTTGGCGGGATTAGGCGGTATTCCTGAAAATGACAGCAGGGTTATTGCCGTTGCATCTGACAATGTTCTGACCGGTGAAAAGTATAATCCTGATGCGGTCCACAGGATGTTTGGAAGCGGTTTAAAAGAAATGACCGGCGAGAATTCACTTGAAAATGCCTGGTCGTCTATGTTTAACCCTGATGATGTTGTCGGGATAAAGATAAACTGCGTTGGATCCCCTAAAATATCCACGTCGGTAACTTCAGTAAACGAGGTTATTGAGGGACTTAAAAGTGCAGGAGTTAAGGAGAACAACATAATCGTTTGGGGCAGAACCGATATGGAAGTGAGACGTGCAGGATTTGACCTGAACAGGGGTACAAAGGGTGTCAGGTACCAAGGCGTTTCTCCAAAGAACGGTACTTTATTCCAGTATTCCGATGGATATGACAGTGACATTTTTTACCGGAACGAAGACGGAACCCTAAAAAAGTTCAGGAAATTAATGGAAAAGGATTTTATCAGGGACAGTTCTTACAGGGAAATTGTAAATTCAATGACCTGGCTTTATATGCTTGTAGCGCAAGGCAATGAAAAAGCTGCAAAGTACAGCCAGGATATGAGAGCGCTTTTCTACGGTGACGAGAACAGGGAGAAACTGCTCGAAATAGCTAAAAAAGTTATCGATGAATTCGCCGATGTTGAGATCGAAGGTGAAGATAAATCCTGTTTTGCAAATATCGTTACAAAAGACGTAAACAAGCTGATAAATCTGTGTGTTATTAAACATAACATTGACAGCGGAATTACACTGGCATTGAAAAACATTGCTCTCGGAGTAACTACGAACAAGGTAAGATTTCACCGTGATTTCTGCAAGGCTTCCATAGCGGCTATTAACAGTTTCCCATGTATAAAAGATAAACTTGTACTTAATATAGGTGAAGCTGCCAAGATATCGGTATTGAACTGCATAGGAAGACAGATCGTGAAAGATAACCGGATTTTTTTCAGTGCCGACCCGGTCGCAATGGACAGGATTGGGCTTGATATATTAGAGGAGAAAAGAATTGGAGCCGGTCTTTCATCTATCCGGCATGAAGCGACTCATATTGCATCAAGTGCAAAAGCAGGATTAGGGACAGACGATATGAAAAGAATCGATTACAGGCAGATAAAGATATAGGTTGAGGAAAAGGCTGAAAAAGAAATGTAAACACAGAGAGCACAGAGAAAAACCGGAGAATATTTTATTGTAGAGACATGCCCACGGCATGTCTAAAAAAAACCACTAAGACACGAAGACACAGAGAAAATTATTGTAGGGGCGAAGCATTTTCAAAGAAGAAAACAATTCAATCGTAAATAATATATCAAAAAATGCTTCGTCCCTACTTTTTCAGAGCTTTATGAATAACATTTGAAAGTTCATGCATTTTAAACGGTTTCTGAAGGAATCCCAAAACACCCTTGCCTATTATCTCTTTTGATCTGCCATTCTGACTGAAACCGCTTGTTAGCAAAACTTTTACTTCAGGATTTATCTTTTTAAGATTGAGAAATGTCTCTTTTCCGTCCATTTCCGGCATTATCATATCAAGAAGGACCAGATCGATATTATTTTTCTCTTTTTTATAAATTTCAAGTCCCTTCACCCCGTTTTCAGCAGTCATAACCTTGTAGCCGATATCCTCCAGCTGTAATTTTGTCATGGTTCTGATGTCTTCTTCATCATCAACAACAAGGATGGTCTTCTCTCCCTTGATGATCTTTGATTTGACAGCCTGGTGAAGTTTTTTACTTTTTGTTGCCGGAAGATAAATTGAAAAGGTTGACCCTTCCCCGGGCTCACTATACACATAAATATAACCGTTGTGATTTTTTACAATTCCGTAAACGGTTGCAAGTCCAAGTCCGGTGCCTTTACCGACATCCTTGGTCGTAAAGAACGGTTCGAATATATGGTCTCTCACCTCCCTGGGAATGCCCATACCTGTATCCGTAATGGAAATTTTTACATAACTTCCGGGTTTAAATTCAGGATACATTTTTTTATTAAATTCGTCATAGAATACATTTTCTGTTTTAAAATAAAGGTCTCCTCCTACCGACATAGCGTCTTTTGCATTGATTATCAGGTTAGTCAGGACCTGTTCAATCTGCGTTTTATCCGCTTCGACATAATTCAGCTCAGTTTCGAGCTCGAAATGGATTTTTATTGTTTTTTCAAATATTTTTTCAGATACACTTATTGTATCATTGATCACATTATTAATATTCAAAGTTTGCGGGTTAAAAGCGCCTTTTCTTGCGAAACCCAAAAGCTGTTTTGTAAGATGAGCAGCTCTTTCTGAACCTCTGTAAATTGCATCAACAGCTCTTCCTTCCCGTGTTCCCTGGTCGTCAAACTTATATTTTAATAGCTCTGCAAAACCCATAATGCTTGTCAGGATATTATTAAAATCGTGTGCGATACCTCCCGCCAGCCTTCCGATGGATTCCATTTTTTGAGCCTGAAAAAGCTGTTCCTCCAGTTTTCTCTTCTCTTCTGCAGCTTTTTTACGGTCTGTAATATCAAGGAACATTGCAGCCATAGAGCCGGGGACAGTCTGGAACGCATATACCTCGAAAGCACCTCTGATCTGTTCATCTTCATAGTCTATTTGTTCGGTCTGCCAACTGACCCCGCTCTCTGAAATTAATCTGTATTTTCCGGGGACTTCAGTTTCTGCCAGCGGGGGGAAAGCCTCTTCGATTGTTTTGCCGATAAACTGTTTATGGTCAACACCGAGTATAAAATCCGCAGCGGGATTAGCTCCTGTAAAAACCAGTTTTCCCGGCTGTTCAAGTGTGTATAAATGAAAGCCCATAGGCGAAGATTCTATCAAGTTTCTGAATTTTGATTCACTTTCTTTCAGGGCTTCTTCCGTCTTTTTACTTTCAATAGCCATTGCAATATTCTCAGATACAAAAGAAAGCAGCTCCAGGTCTTCATCGGAGTAAGCACCAGGATCTTTATAACTCTGAACTGAAATTACACCTGTTACTCCGTGTTTCGTTTTTAGCGGTACCCCCATCCAGATTGGGGAAGGAGTTCCTGAGGGAATTATTTCACCTGCTCTAATAAGCTCTTTTTCTTTTTTCTCATCGATCAATACCGCTTTCCCTGTTCTCCTGACATAATCAGTTAAAGTGTTGGCAAGATCATAGGGGACATTAATTTCAACCTGGTCAAACTCAGCTGAGGAATAGGGGAAATAATACTTGCCAGTATTTTCATTATAAAGAATTACATCAAAATTCTTTGCATCAATAAATTTTGTCAATTTATTGTGAATAATCTTTAATAATTCTTGAAGATTGTCAACTTCATTAGCAGCTTGTGAAACATGCAGGAGAAAGGACTGCAGGTCTTCTGCTTTTTTTCTTTCAGAGATGTCCCGGACAAAAGCACAGTTATATTCCTTTCCGCCGTATTCAAGATAATTCACCGCCACCTCTACAGGGAATATGTAACCGTCTTTTCTTTTATGATGAGATTCAATTGTAAATGAACCTTTTTTCTTCACTTGTTTCCAATGGTCCTTCCAGACCTCTTTTGGGAAATCGGGATCAATATCATGAACGGTCATCTGATAAAATTCATCGCGTGTATATCCGAGCGAGCTGCATGCCGCTTCATTAACGTAGATAAATTTAGCATCCGGTCCCATCCAGAAAGCAACATCACCTGTCCTATCGACGGAAAACTGTGTGAACCGGAGCGCATCTTCAATTTGTTTACGTCCTGTGACATCGCGTGTAACCCCGAACAAACCTAAGAAATTTTTATTCTTGTCAAAAAGTATGTTTGCATTTATTTCTCCCCATATCGTAGAACCGTTTTTACATGTGTGTTCCAACTCTAATTTAATCGGTTCCGGCTCTTCTCCCTTTTTGATCTTTTTCAATATGTTCGCAAATTCCTTATTGACCAAATCAAATGATTCGGGAGTAACCATGTCCTTTATTGATTGTGTCATAACTTCATCGACATCATATCCTCTTATTCGTTCCACCGAAGGGCTGATATAAGTGATTATAAGCTCTGGGTTCGTTCTCCAGATAATATCAGTAGCATTTTCGGCAAGCAGACGGTATTTTTCTTCACTTTCTCTAAGTGCATTTAATGTCCTTATACGTTCTATAGCATTGGCGATATGATTTGAAACCGCTTCGATCAATTTGATATCTGTTTCTGAGTATAGTTCGGAGTCAGTATAGCTTTGAACCGCTATTGCGCCAATAACTTCGTTTTTGATTAAAAGGGGAACTCCCAGCCAGATTTCTGCTTCAGTTAAAGGCAGGGTACTTTTTTTCTTATTTTTCGCTTTCTTATCAGGTCTGAAAAGAAGCGGTTTTTTTGTTTTTATAACCTTTGCTGTCAGTGAATCCGGATGATCACCATCTATTTCAAAGGGAGAATCTTTTTGGTCGACAAAATAAGGGAAAGTGATCTTGTTGCCCTCTCTGTTAAATAATGCCAGATAAAAATTCGTAGTATCAATAATTATTGATAAGGAATTGTGTATTGACGGAAGCAGGTCTTCAAGGCTGTTCGTATTTAAGGCGGCATCAGAAATATCTCTGAATACCGTGTTGATCCGTTCAATCTTTTTTCTTTCGGTAATATCACGGAGGATGCCCTGAGTGGCAATACCTTCTTTATATTTAATGTATGTTACTGAAGTTTCTACATCAACTTCGTTTCCGTCCTTTGTAACTGCAGTGAATTCGTATTTTAATGGAACGTCCTCTCCGTTCGTTACCTTTTTCATCCTTTCTTTAATTGCAGCCCTGCTCTTGGGAGAGATCAGATCCATAAAAGAGAAATCGGGTTTGTTAACATCTTTTATTGTTACATTGAACAATTTTTCAAATGTTTCGTTAATTATCTCAAATTTACCATTATAAAGGAGATATATCGCATCATTTGAATGCTGAATCAGATTTTTATATCTTTCTTCACTTTCCCGTAAAGCATTTTCAAGTTCTTTCATTTCCGAAATATCCCAGGATATCCCAAATGTTCCTGCAATATTTCCCTTTTCATCATAACGTGGAGCTTTAGAAGTCAAAAACCACTTGTGACCGGATGGTGTCTGCCCTTCTTCTTCCTTTTTCAATGATTTTCCGGATTCTATAATTGATTTTTCATCTTTAATCCTGACTTTTGCCTGGCCGTCCGGATAAAAATCAAAATCCGTTTTTCCGATCAAGTCGCCTTTTTTTGAACCCATTAGATCTTCAAGTGCTTTGTTAACTTCAATAAATCGGCTTTCTTTATCCTTAAAATAGATCGGATTAGGTACATAATTCATAAAAGAGCTAAACAGATCTCTGGAAAATGCAAGCTTTTCCTCTGCCTGTTTCCGTTCAATTGCCAAGGCTATCTGGTTTGAGACGGAGATCATTAAATCTCTATCTTTTTCAGAGAAAAGAAATTTGTCATTGTAACTCTGTACAACAACCGCACCAATAGTATCTGTCTTTATTTTTAACGGCACACCCAGCCAGCTTTTAGCTACTGTTCCATATATCTTTTGTTCAAGCTTCGAATCTCTTTTAATAATTTCTTTTTCATTGAGCAATAAAGTTTTTCCGGTTCTTACTACTTCTGCAGTTAATGATATAGGATCACTAAGGCTTATTGTTGTTGAATAGTCGTCCCCCATTTCATCAACGAAATATGGAAATATCAAACACTCTTTTTCTTTATCGTTTAATGCAATAAAGAAATTATTAGTGTTGATAATAGAGCTTAGAGAAGAATGAATTAAATTGAATAATTCATTCAAATCGGAGGCTGAATGAACAGCTTTGGAAATGTTATACAGTGCAAGGTTTATTTTTTCGGCTTTTTTCCTGTCAGCAATGTCTATCAAAAATCCTCTTATACCAGCAGGTTTCCCTTCTTTTAAAATCACCTGAGAATAGAGCATTACAGGAAACTTCGAGCCGTCTTTTTTAACGGCAGTATATTCATTAAAACCGAGAACCTGCCCGCTAATGATCTTTTTTATGTTTTCGGCTGCTCTTTTCTTGTCCGGAGAGAATACCATATCGATCGTGTTCAAACCCCGGTTAAAATCCTTTTTTGTGTAGCCAAAAAGGTCAAAGGCATGTTCATTTACATAGGTCAGAATTCCGTTTATGTCAGCCTCAAAAATGGAGTGCGGCAGAGAGTTTAATATACCTTTATATTGATTTTCACTTTCTATGAGAATATGTTTTTCTTTTTTCAGGTCTTCAATATGTTTATGGAGTTCTTTTTCTTTCAGTTCAAAATCTTTGCTGATTGAATCAGTCATTTCAATACACCGGTTTTAAGTAAGTTCATTAAAAAAAATATTAATAAAATAAGCTCGTTTTGAAGCTTGAACAGACTACGAAACTAATTTTTTAAAAATCGTTAACCTGTTAATCTTGAAACCATTTCCCCAAAAGAGCCAGAGATACCCACCTCTTTAAATAATTCTATTTATAATTTAATAAAAATTTGCCTGATTTGCTAAATAAAATCCTGTTTTAAGTAAGGTTATAATTTAAGACAGTTAAAAATGTAATATTATTTAAGAGTTTCTTTAAATGAATAAAGATAATTTCTCGAGCAAACGGTCAATTTTCATATTCAATACTAAAAATGAAATTTCTCCCGGGTCCGTTGATCCCCGAACCGTGTTCCCGATAATTCAAATCTAATATGTTTTCGAGCGATAGCCGGAGGAAAATATGTTTTTTGAGGTTTTTCCCGTATCTAATATTAAAGGTGTGCCATGCCGGTGTGCCGCCTTCAGGTATTCTTGGGTCATCCAGGTCATCAGATGAAAGCCTGTCCTGTTTTGAAGCGAAACGCATAAAGAAATTAATAAAATATGTTTCTCTTGAATATTTTAATCCTGCCAGACCGAATATAGGCGGTATGCTTCCGACCGGCTCATTGAGTGTCGTATTCTGTCCGTATGTATAAGTAAGGTTGCTGTAAATGCTGTAATTATCATTATAAGAATAGCGGATAGAGGCTTCGAAACCTTTAATATAAGCACAGCCGATGTTCTGCTTTGATTTTACCCTGTAATCCACATCTCCTATTTCTATAATGGAGCTGCCGTTGTAAAGGTCATCTGCACTGGCTATGAGGTTGTTTATACTGGAATAATAAATATATGCATCACCTTTTAACTTGTCCATGTTAAGTTTAATTCCTGCTTCCAGATTTGTCAATTTTTCAGGATCGAGGTTTAAATTAGGGATTTCATAAGTTTCACCTTTTGATTCACCTAATTTGGAAAGGTCGCTAAGATTCGGTGCCCTGAATGCCTGTCCCAGGTTCATGCTCAGATTTACACCTTCGGTCAGTCTGTATAAAATACCGAGACTGCCCGTTAAGGATGAAAATTTCTGGGTAGTTTCGCCTCCAAAAACGGAAATTGCAGGATTATCCGGGACATTGAATCTTGCGTAAAAACTGCTTAACCTTACACCTGCTGTCGTAGATATATTGTTTTTCAGGGAATATTCATCTTCAAAGTAAAATCCGAAACTGTTATATCGGGAGCCGTCAATGTATCGCCCTCTGACATCAGCTCTCTCGAAGATTCCAAATAAAGAATTGCGAAATATTCTCCTGCTTTTGACCTTGTCGAGGTAGATCTCAGCACCGTAATTTAGTTCATGAGATCTGTGTTTTGAGTAAAAACTGAGCGTCAAACCCAGCGTCTTTACGTCATCATTCTCAATGGTCAGGTCTGATACAAAGTCCTTCTGTGTTTCCCTGCCTTCTTCCTGCTGCTGAAAAGACAGGGAGATTTTAGTGTTCCTGATAAAAGCCGCGGGATTATTTTCTTCAAAGACCATATATAATAGAGATCTTTTCTGCGGTGTATAAATCCACCTGTAATAATTGTTGTTTTCGTATTTATCATATCGCGGGACTTCTCCCTGGTCTGTTTTCTGATAAGCGAGTATAAAGCTTCTTTCCCGGGACGGTGAATAAATGAGTTTGGAGTCATAATCGAGCTGAGAGAAACCTGACGGACTTTGATAAAGACCGTTAGTTGAGTTCTCAAGGGAAGTGTGCGTGCTGTTCTTTCCCCTTTTCAGATCTCCAAAATCCTTGTAACTGATACCGCTGTGGAATGAAAGTTTTTCGGAAACGATTGAAAGCTGCCCCCTTGCAAATTTCTCATTATCTGCGGTTGAATTTCTTCCGGAGAAACTGAAGTTTATTTCAGGTTTTCCTTTTTCACCGGTCGGATAGTGTTTTTCAGTGATCACATTTATAGTCCCTCCCATTGCATCGCTTCCGTACAGCATGGAAGTGGGGCCTCTTACAACCTCAACCTTTTCAGCAATATTGTTATCGACCGTTGTCAGATACTGGTGGTTTCCAAGCCGGTATGTAGAGTTATTCAACCTTATCCCGTCCACTAATATCAATATCTGGTTGGAACCCAGCCCCCTTAATATCGCTGAACCTCCGCCGTGATTGGTTTTCTGAACAAAAACACCTGTTTCTTCTCTCAGGCTTTCAGATGTGGTCTTTGAATTTCTTTCTTTTACATCATCTTTTGTGATTATATTTACCGGAGCGGCTAATTCATACCTGCTTTTTGGAATTTTTGTTGCTGTAATGACAAGGCTTTCTCCCTGAAGAACCTCCGGAAACAGGCATATCATCCCCAGGTCAATGGTTTGGCCGGGTTTAGCAATAATCTTTTTTCTGTAAAAATCCTCATAGCTTATATGACTTAATTTCAGAGTATATTTCCTGTCCGGATTAACTGAAACTTCAAAATAGCCCGTACTGTCTGTTGTTGTCCCTTGACCAGTTCCCATAATAATTACATTCACCATCGGAATAGGAATTTCATTTGGATCAATGACATATCCTTTAATATTGCCTTTCTCCTGGGCGTAGATAATACTAAAATTTGAAAACAAAGATAAAAGGATAAAAAGATATGTTTTATTAATTAAAGAAGATTTTTTCATACTCTAATATAAATACGTTTTTAAGAATAACCAGTTTCACGGTATTAATTAATATAAAATTCATATGGTTTTATTCAACTTTTTTCCAAAAATAAAGAATATTGTTCAAAAAACCAAATTTTCAGTTAATTTACAAAAAGAGATATTTATTGATTTTTCATAGAATATACTTAAATTAATTTAGATTACAATATATTCAGGGGGATAAATTATGGAAAAATTGACCGAAGTAATTCACTTCATTACAGGATTAAACCCGGAGATTTTGAATAAGGTCGTAAACTCGTTTATCATTATCATCATTCTCTGGATCATAAGAAAAATAATGCTGAAAGTTGTTAACCGGAAAACCGAAGATATAAAGATACAATACAACTGGAGAAAAATATCGGCTTATGCAGGCGTCAGTATAGGATTTCTTTTCGTTGGTAAAATGTGGTTTGAAGGAATAGGTTCGATAACAACATTTCTGGGTCTGGTTTCTGCCGGACTGGCGATAGCACTTAAGGACATTGTCGCCGATATTGCAGCCTGGTTTTTTATTATCTGGAGAAGACCTTTCACAGTTGGAGACAGAATACAAATTGGCGAACATTCTGGTGATGTTATAGATATTCGACCGTTTAAATTTACCGTAATGGAAATTGGAAAATGGGTAGCATCCGACCAGAGTACTGGGAGAGTTATACATATTTCTAACGGGAGTATTTTCAGCAATGCAATAATAAATTTTACACGTGGATTCCAGTATCTCTGGGACGAGATACCTGTATTAGTTACTTTTGAGAGCGACTGGAAAAAAGCCAAATCAATTATGCAGAAAATCATTTACAAGCATACTGAGAAGTTTGGTAAAGAAGCGGAGAAAAAGGTAAAAGAGGCAAGTAAAAAATTCATGATCTTTTACAGTGTTCTTACACCGATAGTATATACATCTGTCAAGGACTGCGGAGTACTATTGACTGCAAGATATTTAACAAAACCGAGAAACAGAAGAGCAAGCGAAGAAGGTATATGGGAAGATATACTTGAGGAATTCGCACTCTGCAACGATATAGATTTTGCGTATCCGACACAGCGTTTTTATAATAATGTTATTGAAGGTAAGGAGGGGACCAGAGCTTTTATTGAAAAAGTTTAGATGTTTCTATGCCCATAATTGATAGTATTTATGACCGCTTCCGGTGTTGAAAAGGAGGACTGTCTCATTATCTTTTATCCAGTCCTGAGCCCTGAGATGGTTGAATGCTGCAAGGGTAGCTCCGCCTTCCGGGCAGGCAAAAATCCCCTGAGTTCTACCTATCCGGTTTGCATTTTCAAGTATATCTTCATCTGAAACTGCTACAGCGGTGCCGTTACTTTCCCGCAGAGCCCTGAGGATCAGGAAATCACCGACAGCCGCCGGGACACGAAGCCCATCGGCAATAGTTTTTGCCCCTTCCCATTTTTCTGCGAATTCCGTACCTTCATGAAATGCCTTGACCATAGGTGCACATCCGTCCGACTGCACGGTTACCATTCTTGGTCTTTCGGGACCTATCCAGCCAAGTTTTTCCATTTCATCGAATGCTTTCCACATGCCGATAAGACCGGTACCACCCCCGGTTGGGTAGATAACCACGTCAGGCAGTTTCCAGTCCATCTGTTCTGCAAGTTCGTATCCCATCGTTTTTTTCCCTTCAATGCGGTAGGGTTCTTTTAGTGTGGACACATCAAACCTGCCGAATTTTTTCAACTCTTCTGCCGCAGCTTTTCCGCAATCTGTGATGAGTCCGTCAATCAGTGTTACTTTTGCACCGAGCGCCCTGCATTCTGCTATAAAGGGAGCAGGAACATCTTTCGGCATAAAAACATAGGATCTCAAACCGGCAAGCGACGCATATGCGCTCATTGCACCGGCTGCATTACCGGCTGAGGGAATGGAAACCTCTTTTACACCCAGTTCATATGCTTTTGAAACAGCCATTACCAGACCGCGGGCTTTGAATGAACCCGTGGGATTCAGCCCTTCATCCTTTATGTAGAGATTATCGAAATCTAATTCTTTTCCGAGTTTTTCAGCGTGAAAAACCGGAGTGAATCCTTCGCCAAGGGTCAAAACATACTTTTCATTTTTTACCGGAAGCATTTCTGCGTACCGCCAGAGATTTGGATACCTGCCGGTTAGTTTTTCTTTTGGAAATGAATTTTTTGCATTTTCCAGATCATAGCGGGCAAGCAGCGGTTTGCTGCATTCCGTACATAAATTCCATATCTTATCCGGATCGTACTCTTTACCGCAGTATGCGCATTCAAGGTGTGTAAAAAATGACATGGTTTCCTCCTCTCTGGTTGATATAAGATTTTAAGGTAAGTAAAGAAAATATTTTTTTCAATATAAAGATTTGTGATTTTTGTTTGATTGGAGGTGATAAAAATGTAGGGGCGAAGCATTTTAAGGATTTATACCTGATAAAAGTCAATTGTTTCCTAAAATGCTTCGCCCCTACAACAAATTATTCGAAATCATTCTGATGTGTCATTCCCGCCTGTCCTGTAGTATGCGGTGGTGAAAGCTGGAATCTCAAAGTTGATTTAATCCCCCTGCCCACCTGGATTCCCGATCAAGTCGGGAATGACACTTTTTTTGTTTTTTTTAGTAGGAAATAAAGAAGGCGAACAGCCGTTTGCCCCTACAATGTATTCTTCGCGTGTTTTTAAACAAACGGACAGAACACTGTTCTATCCCTACAGGGAATTTTCTTTGTGACTTTCTACCAGAGGTAGATCCGCCTCTGGTGGACGTGTCTTAGTGGTTTTTTTAAATTGTTTAGACTAAAATGACAGGTAATGTTTGACAAAAGGGCGGTTTTGAAAACTGCCCCTACAAAAGAAACTCAGTGTCTCTGCGCCTCTGTGGTTTTTATTGGGATTCGGTTTAAGAATCAGCCCCTATTTAATCAGTATAAACGGGATTGATTTTTCTGTTGTTTTGCCGGAGACTGTATCGTGAATTTTGACTTTCAGGTCATATTTACCGAGTTTAAGAGAGGAAAGGTCTAAAGATGTGTAATTGAATGTATTCGGCATACTGCCGGTTTCCCTGTTTATCATTGAGATCGACTCTTTCTGCTTACCGGCAATACTGAGAAACTGCTCAATAACCGATCTTTTCTGTTGGACAAGCTTAACATCATATTCAATTTCAAACTGAGTTTTTCCCGTATTATTAGGAGTTAGATTATAAATTTCATAATAGAGGAATATCGGATTGGTTCTCGATACTTCATAAAAAGGATATGGAGTAACCTTAAGGCTGTTTTTCACATATTTATCACCGGGTGCAGCATCCCTAATGCCGAAGGAAAACTGTATATCACTGATCTTCAGGTCTTTTTCGCTGAAGTCATCAACCTGTATTTTTTCGGAAAGAACACCGAGCTTTTTCCCTTCGGGATTTCTCATCTGAACAACGATTGAATATTCGCCGGGTTCAAGTATGTTTCGAATCTGATTAATCGCTATACCATCTTTGTTGTCTGTGCTGCTTGAAAATGTGAAAGATATGGAATCGGTTAAAACCTTCCCGGCGTCATTATCTATAAAAGTATAATAGAACACTATTGAAGACCTGTAGATGTCATTTTCTTTTTCAAAGTTAATTTTATCCAGGTTCAATCCGTAATAGATCTCGCTGATAGCCCTTGCCCTGTCTGCACGGAAAGATGCATACCTGAAGCTGAACGGGAGATATTTTTCATCTGTTTTTGGGGGAAAGAACAACGGGATTTTTTTTATTATGGATTCTTTTCTAACTGTGTATTCGGCTGTTTCGACAGCCATTACGGCTTCAGGGACTACTGAATTTCTTATCCTTAAAGGTAAATATGCATAAATCCCTCCAAGATGTGAACGCTGTTCGTAAGCACTGGCAACAGTATATGCATGGCGGGTAGGATCAGTGTTTTTTCCTCTTCTCGGCACAGACTCAACAAGATCCGGGACGATTTCAAAATTCCCGCCAAAATCCTTTGACATAAAATCAAAATACAGATCAAAATCTATAGTCGAATATGACCAGGATTCCGTATAAACATTTACTTTATTTAACTCTATTGCAGTATTGGATCCACCTGCAAAATCATTTCGTCTGTTCCCATATCTGTTATTTAAATTGATTCCCGAAGTAGATTCGTTAAAATCAGTAGTGTTAGCCATTCCATGATCAATGTATTTATTGTTTGGTTCACCGTATCTCAGATAAATTTTTCCCCTGTCATCAAAACCTTCGGGAGTTCTTGCTCTGTATGCCTGAATAACATATTCCCGCCGTTCTTTGAATTTTTCTTCCATTTCATTTATTTTATCGAAAGGTGTAATGTCTCTGGTTAAAAAGTAAGTTTTAATGAATTTTTGTTTTTCAGTATTTTTGTCCAGTTTTTCATAGCTTTTTTTCTCATTATTCGTCAACAGGCATAGAAATGCTTTTTCTTCAATAGAATGTTTGTCATATATAAATATACCGTTTTCTAAATAATCTTCTCCTTCGGGTGTCAACTTATTATAAGTGTCCGTATAGTATTTTATGGCTAATCCCGTAAGAACGAATTTTCTAATTTTTTGTGGATCGTCCGGTAATATTTTATCGAACAGGATTTCTTGCGGTTCAGGCAATAAAGATATGGCTTTACTGAAAAATTCATCTGATTTTTCAAGATTATTCATGTTATAGTATATTATTCCAAGGTCGATCGCAGTCCGGCAGGGGATTTCGCCCGATTCCAGTTTAAAACCTTTTTGATAAAGCTCTAAAGAATATTCTATGCTGTCCTTTAAGAAATATTTCCACCCGGTAAAATAATAGCATTCAGGATTTTCAGAACCTAAGGTTACAGCCTGTTTAAGAAGATGTGAAATCCTCATTTTATGAGTTCGGTAATAATAGTTTTCAATAAGATCATAGAATTCTGCAGTACGAAAGCACAGTTCAGCAGATAATTCTTCATCTTTCAGAAGCTTTGCCATATATTCAACCGCATGGTCGTGCTGGTCTTTATAATAATACGCCCAGCCGAGATGTATTTTTGCCTCGAGATATTCCGGGTCGATCTTTATTGCTCTTTTGATGAATTCTTCAGGGAAGATATTACGCGGGTTATAATCCCCGCTTTTGTAATATGCGATCCCTTTTCCGAGGTGGGCTTCTTTGCAGTTTTTATCCTGTTTTATCGCATCGTTAAAAATATCGACAGCGTTTTTATATTTAGTCTCCCGGATTAGCTCATAACCTTTTTCTGCGAGTGTGGAAGCCTGTTTCTTCTTGTAAACCTGTGGAGAAAATAATAATATTAATGATATTATTATGGAAAGCATTTACGGTTCCCCTTAAGTAATGAAAGGTTTACCATATATACAAATGTAAACATAATTTTATTCCATAACAATAGTAAATTTAGTAATAATAAAAAATATGGAGTATAATTAAAGCAGTACCCGTAACCGGATATATGCTTATGTAAACAATAATGACGATTGAAAATTAAAAATTTAAAGTAAATAGTACACGGATAACACTGATTTTCACGAATTTCAGGATTTGATTATATGGAAGGCAAAAGGGAGTAGGGGCGAAGCATTTTAAGGGGATTATACTGATAAAAAAGATTTTCATTTATAAAATGCTTCGCCCCTACAACAAATTATGCATCATCAATCTGGTGTGTCATTCCCGCGGAAACCACACCAGAGGCAGACCCGGCTGCGGCGGAAAACCCACCTCTACAATAAATATCTTTGTGTCTTGATGATTTTTATATTAATTGAGGGATTGCTTTCCCGGTAAACCGGGACAGGCTGTTAGTTACTTCTCTGCGTTCTTTGCGTCTCTGCGAGAGGTTTTTTCTTTATTCCTCTTCCACCCATTTTTTGAAATAAAATTCACTGGCGGGGTCGGTGTTGACACGTTTCAGTATCTCATAGAACCACAGTTCAAGCGGGGATTCATGTCTGTCAAGGTGAGGGAACGGATTTTCGTCTTCTCCTCTTAAGGCTTTACCTATACAGTCGAGCATTCCGAGCCCAAGTTCCGGGACATCTAATTTCCGAATACCTGAAAGGCGCATTAATTTATCATATACGTATGACATTGCCAGTCCGCCCGGTATAAAATGAATGGCTCTTGTTCTCATTACCGGGAAGAAGATATCGAGCACGATCTTACCGCTCCTGTATGCTTTGGAGGCATCTTCCTGAAGATAATCTTTCGGCAGGAAAAGGCTCGTTGAATAAGGGCCCTGTCTGCCGTAAAATGGAGACTCCGGCTGCCTGGAGCACCTGTCAAGACTACCGCGCCAGTCCGCATAGGCTGTTGCTTCAACATTAATTCCGCATTTTTCAAGCACACTGCGGAACTCGACCGCCATTTTCCCCATGAAAAGCTTTGTGGTTTCAATATTTTTTTCCGGAAGCGGAGCCAGTTCCCACTGGAAAAGCCCTTCCTCATCAATATCTTTCACATATACAGGCGGGCAACCGGGCATCAGACCTGAACTGCCGGATGCGACCGTGTTTATATAAACCACATTTTCCGCCCCGGCTTCTTTTAAAGCATTCATAATCTTTTCGAATGCAGGTCCTTCAAGAGCCATACCGTCATTTATATGAAAAAACCTGCTGCCCATTCCCCTCTCATCTGCCATTTTCTGCATTCGTTTTCCCATTTCATAGCCGACAGAAATAGAAAGGTCCCTGCTGATAACAGTGATACTTCCCTTCTCATCCATCAGGTTTAAAAGGGCTGTTGCGACAGCACCTCCAAGTCCCTGCCCGGTGGCTCCTGCTAAAATGAAATGCTTACCTTCGATCCAATTCAGATCATACTGACCGCCTTGAACAAATGGTTTTTGAGAAAACCAGTTATTATCGATCAGCCTCTGTGCTTCTTCGGGGTATTTTTCCACCTCTTCGGAGGACGGTCTTTTATATACCGGAGCACCTTTTCTGATAGGCACCCCAGGCATTGGTTTTGCGAACGGACTTGGACTTTTTATCATTGATTTCCCCTCTTATTTTCTAAAATAAGGATAATAAATTTATAATTTTAAACAAATTTTTTCCTTTTAGTTACTAAACAATCACATGTTAAAAACGGTTCCGCATCATTTTGTATGAAAAATTTGATTAAATACGCAAACCTGAAGGTTTGCCCTGCAGAATGAATCACTGTGCTTTTGGAAACCAGGGAAAAAACATGCTTGTTCTTTCAGCGTATACCTGATAATCCCTGTTATCTATATATTTTTTTTCAAGCAGCGCTACACCGGAGACTTTCAACAGCAAGTAATTAATCAACATCGGACTGATTAAAGCTGTCCAGCCGTAAGTAGCGGGGAGAACAATTATAAATATCCCCCACCAGAGCACAGCTTCACCAAAGTAATTCGGGTGACGTGTATATTTCCATAAACCGGTAGCGATAAACTCACCAGGTTTTTTTTTAATATTTTTTTGAAAATGAAAAAGCTGGTAATCTCCTACTGCTTCAAAGAAAAACCCGGTTAACCATATCAAAACGCCGGCTAACAAAAACGTATTAAATCCTTGTTTGGGAAAAGCGTTTATCAGCATAACCGGGTATGCAATAAAAAGCATTATTATACCCTGAAGGATAAAGACCTGCAGGTAGCTTCTTATATAAAATGTTCTGCCCCAGTCTTTTCTCCATTTTGCATACCTGAAGTCTTCACCTTTTCCCCTGTTTCTGATAAAAATATGAACAGCCAGCCGCAGCCCCCATATTGCGATAAGAACAGCTACGGTGACCTGCCCTGCAGATATGTTTTCGCTCAGGAATAGATTCAACATAGAGATCAAAATAAATCCAATTCCCCAGCCGATATCCACAATTGAGTTATCTTTAAGTTTGACAGCAGATAGAAAAAAAGCCGTCATATACAAAAAGATAAGCATGCTGCTGTAAACAATATATTCAAACATGATAATATTATTTCGGCTGAATCGAAACACAGACAGAGCCAATTCCTGCATGAGCGCCAACAATCGGTGAGGCATCCATAATATGAAGAGGATCTTTTTTAAGGACTTTTTTTAGTTTTTCGGCAAAATCAATTGCATCGTACTCTGCGCGAACATGAGCGATAACATACTCAACATTAGATGGATCAGGATATTTTTTTTCGATTTTTTTAACGATCTTTTTTATGCTCCCGTCAAATCCGAGAGATTTATCCAGAAGGACGGAACTCCCTTCCTCATCAATGCAGACGATCGGCTTTAAATTCAGAATTTTTGCAATGAATCCTTTCAAAGGGGAGACCCTGCCGCTCCTGACAAGGTATTTAAGCGTCCGAACCCCGACCAGCGTATCAGATTTTCTAATCCAAAAGGATGCTTTTTCAATAATCTTTTCAACACCAGTCCCTTTTTCAATTTCTCTTGCGATCTGCAGCACTATTAGCCCTAAAGAAGTGGCGAGGGTTTTCGAATTAAGAACTGTTATTTTATCGCCGAACTTTTTAGCGGCGATCTGACCGGTATTGAAAGTTCCGCTTAAGTTTCCGGATAAAAGCACGGCTATCACATGGTCATAAAAAGATGTTAATTCCGAATAAAAATTTTCAAAGGTCTTGACAGAAGGCTGTGAACTTGTCGGGTAATTCTCCTGGTCTTCCTGCAGTATCTTGTAAAACTCTCCGTGTTTCATGGTCAATTTATCGAGGAACTGGTTTTCTTTATAAACAATATTCAGAGGAACCATATGTATCTGGTATTTGTCCATAATCTCATCGGGAAGGTCGCAGGATGAATCTGTCAAAAGTGCAATTTTATATTTACGGTGAAACTGGGTATCGTTCTGTTTTTTCATGTCATCGACTTTGGGATCGGAAATCACACCGAATTCAGCTATGCTTTGTACCGCAATATCCGGTGTATTGGTATGGATATGCATCCTGATGCGTTCCTTATTACCGGCAACAATAACTGATTCACCGAAACCGGCGAGGATTTCCCTGATCTTCCGTGTATCGAGATTTTCACCTTTAAGTATTGCCTCCGTGCAATACCGGTGGGTTATCACCGATTCAATCTCATGGGGACCCTCTTCTTCAAGGTCAGTATGTTTAAAATGTTTCAGGATGATCTCTTTCTTGTGGACAATGTAATTTTCAATTCCTTCAAGAAACCTGACGAATCCTTCAGCCCCGGCATCCACAACACCGGCTTTTTTTAAAACATCCAGCTTCTCAGGGGTTTGTTTTAAGGATCTTCTTGCTTCTTCAACCGACCTGGCTATCAGGTCGGAAAAGTTCCTGGCTTTATGATGAAATTCATGAAGAAACTGAGCCCAGTCTTTCATTACCGTAAGAATCGTACCTTCAACAGGCTTGTTAATGGCATCATAAGCATACTGTACGGCGGTTTTCATTGCCGCGGCATATTCCTTAAGGTCTATATTCTTTTTACCGTGCAGTGCATCGCTAATACCCTGTGTGAACTGGGCAAAAATTATCCCGGAGTTGCCGCGCGCGCCGGTAATAGCCGCATCTGCAATAGACTGTGCAACATCGGTAACAGAACCGTTAATCGTACTGTGTTCAATTATTGAATTCATTGTGAGGGCAAGATTGGTTCCGGTATCCCCGTCAGCGACAGGGAATACGTTGATCTTATTCAGGTGGTCCCGGAATTTGAGTACTTCATGTACACCGGAGTGAAATTTGTAGAAGAAGTTTTCGCCGTCAATTGATAATGTATCCATTTAATTTAATCCGTCTTTTAAACATGGTTCCCGGTTGTTTAGTTACGAAAAACGTAAAAAAGTAAACAAATATATTAACGATAATAATACATATTTAATTCCAATTTATCAAGAGTAATGTAACAGAGAAGGCTGAGGTGGAGAAAATAAAGAAAAACCACAGAGGCAAAAAGACAATAAGAGAGAACAATTGTTAAATGTAAAAAACAACCACGAAGACACCAAGGCGCGAAGAATATTTTTGTAAGGGCGAAGCATTTTACGATAATAATGCTTGGTCAAAGAGATTTTCTAACTAAAACGCTTCGTCCCAACTATTTCTCTATCGGGTATTTGTGTTTTTTATTAACAGATTTTAAAGCGCCTGTGTTGATCAGATCGATCGCGAATTCAAGAACTTTGTCTTTGCCCTGTTCAATATCCTCATTAGTGTTTACAACTCTCAGGTCAGGAGGTATTCCTATCCCTTCCCAGCAGAACCCGTCCTGGTCGACGAAAAGGGTATATGAAATTGAGAACCTCCATCCATTGGGGAGCCTGTCACCCCTCATATCAGCCTGGCATCCCGAAGTGGTTTCACCTGCAAGTGTAGCATGCGGCAAAACACGCATTGCCATGGCAAAGTTATCCGCAGCGCTTATTGAATACCTGTGCATGAGCAGTACAATTGGTTTAGTATACTGCCTTGGACCGCCGGGTTCCGCATAGAAATATTTCGGTTTTGAAAAATCGTCGTATTCAGGACCATTGCGGATCTGAGTGGTCATATACAGCCTCTTTTTGTCAGCAAACCGTGCCGCAATTGCCTTGCCTACCTGGTCGTTTCCGCCGAAGTTATTACGTATATCTATGACAATACTTTTGCAGTTCTTAAATTTTTCTACTATCTCATCTACGACTGCTGCGCTTTCGGATACTCCTCTGAATCCGCTGAAATGAAAATAACCAATATCTTCTGCTAAAAAACCATAGTGAAATCTGCCGTTCAGTTTAGGAGTGAAATTGTTTTTAAGGTATTTTTCTTTTATAAGGCTCAGGGAAAAACCTTCATTTTTGATCTGCTGCAGCATGCCTGCGGCAAAAGAACGACTGCTGTTCCTAAGGCCGACGTGATTATCATTAAGGTGCCCAAGCATTGCCGCCATAATATCGAATAGTTCATCGTCGGTAGTTTCGGGAGTAACTTTAGGGCGGTAGACCTTGTAAAGTGCTTTCCAGTCCACCCTTTTGGGCAGGAAAATCCCGTAATCCCTGTCAAAAGTTTTCCAGAGATGTTCGAAATTATTCTCAGGTTCACTAAGCTCCTGAGCAGTACTGGTCACGGAAAATACGGATATTATCACAATTATTGAGAGAATCAATAACATTCTCATTGTTTACCCCGTGTTTTATTTTTATATTGACTTTTCATTTCATTCAGATACGGATTAAGCCGGAATATGTTTTAATTTTTTAAAGAGGATACAAAAATGGAAAAGAACAGCATCAGTGCTTATGACCTGCCGGCACGGGTAATATCTTATGATAAGGATATGGATATAATGCATCCGAGACGTTCAAAAATGATCGATATTGCACTCGAATTTTTACCTGTTGAAAAGGATTCGCAAATAACTGCACTGGAATTAGGTGCAGGCACCGGTTATTTTACAAAGAGATTTCTTGAAAAGTACCCCGATGCAAAGATCATAGCTGTAGACGGCGCTGAAAACATGATCGAACTTGCGAAGGCAAGACTTGGATATCTGTCAAACAAGATCGATTTCAGGATCGCTGATTTTAGAAAGCTTAATTCGATTATCTCCGCAGATGAAAAAGCGGATGTTGTTTTCTCCTCTTATTCACTTCATCATTTAACTTCCCCGGAGAAGGAGGCTGTAGTTAGAAAGTGTGCAGAATTTCTAAAAGAGGGCGGATGGTTTATAAATGCCGATCTGATAACTGCTGAAAATGA
>JBHPGK010000035.1:0-21252 GCA_042570605.1 Candidatus Zhuqueibacterota bacterium | reverse complement strand
TTTCTTTTCCTGAATGTATTGTTAAGTAATTGCACGCAGAAAAATTCGATATTTATTAAAAAAAGAAGAGAATATTGAACAGATCGATGAGGCACGAGATGGTATTGAGGCTGTTAAGGTAATAGAAGAGAACTTCCCGGATATTATATTTCTTGATGTACAAATGCCTGGGATGGATGGATTTGGAGTAATTGAGAAAATCGGAATAAATAAAATGCCTCATATAATTTTCGTAACCGCTTTTGACAAATATGCTTTAAAAGCCTTTGATGTAAATGCCGTTGATTATCTTTTAAAGCCTTTTAACAAGACCCGTTTTAAAAAATCTTTGAATAAGGCAGTCAAATCTATCAATTCAAAAAAACTTGATGAATTTAAATCTAATCTTGACATGTTGATACAGGACATTAGAAACAAAGACAAATATTCCGATCGATTAATATTAAAATCTGTCAATAGATATATATTTCTGAAAAGCGAAGAAATAGAATGGATTGAATCTGCCGGCAATTACTTAACAATACATTCAGGAAAAGAAAACCATATTTTGCGTGATACAATGAATAATTTTGAAAACAAGCTCGACAATAAAAAGTTTTTAAGAATTCATCGTCAGACCATTGTGAATATTGACAGTATTAAAGGGATTGAATATCGTTATAATGAAAAATATAAGGTCTTATTAAAAAATGGTATTAAATTGCCGCTCGGTTATAAATATTACGATAAATTCAAAAAATATTTTAAAGACGAACTTCGTGATACATAATCTGTCTGCTTAGGAAAGTAATACGACGACATTGCTCAATGTGGTCTCTGACCGGAAAAAAAACATGTTACTTTTTCCTGAATAACACCGTCTTTATGTATATTATCTATTTTTATCAGGCTTGGGAAGTGAATATTTTTGGGGAAGGGGGAGTCATGAGAAAAATTCCGTTACTTATTTTCTTGTTTGCATCCGTTTTTATCTCCAATTGTACGAAAATATCCACAGATATTGATGAAAATCGAAACTATGGTACAGTGCATGGTTCTGTTGTTCTGGATATTGTTAAAAAAATCAATACAAACATTAATCTCTCTTACAGCCTGGATAATGTGAGTGGACTCAAGGTGTCTCTGGTCACCGGAGGTGTTCCTGAAAAAACTACGTACACAGAAAACGGCAGATATACTTTTGATGACGTTGAACCGGGATTTTATACTTTACGGATCGTTATCACCGCCTCTTTTTATATTGAATATGAAGAGACCGAAATTACTGTGGGCAGTCCGGTTACTCTGCAGGCAGTTACAATTGACAGATATGGCGATACAAGGGTTGGTGGAAAATATCTGACATACTATTTTGACAATCCTGCAAGCGCATCCGGTTTGACAATCTACTTCGATAAACCGGACCTTTCTCCTGCCCAGTGGAAAGTCCACACCCTTCCGGGCACGGTTATCCGGACATTGAGCGGTGAATATAATCCGAATAATTCCCTGAGGAGCCACCAGGTAATGTGGAACCTGAAAGATGATGATGCGGCATTTTGCCCGGCAGGTGTTTACTTTTTGATTACAACCGATACGTTTGTTGAAGATCTATACCTGATGTAAAAACCATTTACGGAGTTATAACCAATGAATAAACAAATAGTTAAAATTCTGTTTGCCTGTTTTACAGTCTTTGTTTTCTGTTCAGAAAACGGGCTTAATAATGACAGGAATAAGTCAGCCGTCAATGCCCTGGTCGTGGGGTCAGTCGAAATACAATCCCTCGTAACCGGAATTGATGGGACAGCAACAGGCGAAATAATTAAATTAAATGATCTTGACAGTATTCTTGTTAAACTGGGATATGATGATATACCGGTTGAATGGTGTTATACCGAAGACGGGCAGTTCTCATTTTATATAGAGAAGTTCGATAAAGACTGGCACTGGCTGGATGCTGATTTCTGCTGGGGCGTTCATAAAAAAAGTTCAATTACAAATCATATGGGTGACGATATGAATACGGCGTCCTATTTTGAAAAGATTATCCTGCCCCCCGACAACGAAGGTACAAGCAGATTCAAGCCGTATATTGGTCCTTACCCCAATCCGTTTACAGGTTCTACAAAGTTCCGTTATGCTCTTACCGATACGATGCATGAAGTTAAAATGAGAATATGGAGTTACAGAGATAAAAAGTTCGCCGAGTTTACAAAGCTCGATTCTCTTCCCGGTATGTATGAAGTTGATTGGGACGGGAAGGACACTGAAGGAATAGACTGCCCTCCGGGAGTATATATCGCATATTTTGAATGCAGGGATTTCAGGAACTATGGGCATAGTTTCTACCAGACGGTGGTTAAAGAATAAACCGATATTTCAAAAAACAACTTCCCAATCGCTTTTCCCGCTTAAAAAATTTGACTTTCAGGCAAAATTAGTATAAATTATAAAGTTTCAATAATAAAAATTGTACTTTCGGAGGAGAGATGAAAAGAACATTCCAGCCCAGTAATACGAAAAGAAGGAACAAACACGGGTTCAGAGAAAGAATGTCGACACAGGACGGCAGGAAAATCATCGCAAACAGGAGAAGAAAAGGCAGAAAAAGTTTAACTGTCAGTGACGCAATGTATAAAGGGAGTAAATAATAGAGAAAAAGCGGAAATTTTCTCTTGCCAGAAAGGAAATTATAAAAAACAAGATTGTTATTTCCGAAATTATTAACTCCGGCCGGAGGATCCAATCCGGTTTTCTGAAATTGTTCTTTAAAAAAAGTGAGGAAAGCAAGGCTGCCTTCTGCATTTCCAATAGATCGGGAAATGCTGTCAGGAGAAATAAATACAAGAGATGGCTCAGAGAGCTGTACAGGCTCAACAAATATGATATCAAAGGCAGCTATGAAATTGTATTTGTGATAAATGTCCAGAAAGAAATTGTTGAATTTGAAATTTTTAGAAACTGTTTCTTTGATGTATTTAACAGACTTAACGGCCTGAATGAAAATAATCAGTAATTTTTTAATAATATTAATAAAGGGATACCGGTATCTTATTTCCCCTTTATTCATGCCAAGCTGCAGGTTTTTTCCGACCTGCTCAGAGTATTCAATTGAATCTTTAAAGAAACACGGTGCCGCAAAAGGTGTCTGGCTCTCATTAAAGCGGATCAGCAGATGCCACCCATTCTCAAAGGGCGGCTATGACCCCGTAAAATAAAATTATCGTATTCGGAAGGTAGATCATGGACAAAAAAACAATAATTGCTTTTGTTATAATCGGATTGGTTATCATACTCACACCTTATTATATGGACCTTGTCACTCCTGAGTCTGTAAAAAGAGAGCGGATAGCCCAGCAGCAAAGACTGAGACTTATGCAGGATTCTCTTGCAATAGTACAGCAGCAGGCTGCCCTTGAAAGAGAATCCCAGCCGGTAGAAACTCCGGCTGCCGAGACACAGGAAACAGTTGAAAAATTTTCTGAACTGGCCGAAGGGAAAGAAAGAAAGATCAAGATCGAAACACCTCTTTATACAGCCGTTTTTTCTTCAAAAGGCGGCACGGTTGATAGCTGGATCTTCAAAAAATATAATCACAGGAACGGGGAACCTCTTGACCTGATACAGGAAAATGATGGGAACCTTGCAATATCATTCGTTGACCCTGAAGGGGACAATATCGACACAAAAGACCTGATTTACACCGTAAGGGGATTTGAAAGCAGTGAAGATGATATCAATATAGATCTTATGGACGGGTCACAGAACAAAACTATTGAATTCATTTTAAACCTCGGAAATAACAGGCTCATCAGAAAAAGCCTCACGTTCTATTTTAATTCATATGCAATTGACCTTTCTGTAAAACTGATAAATATGGATCGATATATAGACGGCAGACAGTATGAATTGTACTGGGGCGGCGGACTGGCATATTCAGAGATCGGGATGGACGATGACCGGTATGCCAAAGCTTATATTCTGCTTGGCGAAGATGAAAAGGTTGATATTAATGCTGATGATGACAACACCGGTAAAACGGAAGAATATACAGGGAATACCGGATGGATAGCCGCAAGGACCAAGTACTTTTCAATGGCTATAATACCGAAAGGCGAGCCGGGAAAAGGCGCTTTCTCTGTTCCGTATTATGAAGTGGCAGACAGGGAAAACCGCTGGTTTTACAAACATTACCTTACCGGTTTAAAACTTGATTTCAAAGACGATAATATCCAGGAAGACAGGTTCCAGGTTTACATTGGTCCAAATGATTTTGAAATGGTCAAAAGCCTTGGTGTCAATCTTGAAATGATGATGGATTTCGGATGGAAATTTATCCGTCCGATCAGCAAACTGATTTACAATATAATTGTGTTTCTGCACGGTATAATACCGAATTACGGAATTGCCATAATTATATTTGCACTGTTACTGAAGCTTCTTTTTCACCCGCTGACCGCAAAGAGTTTTAAATCTATGAAGGCAATGAGCGAGCTTCAGCCTAAGATAAAAGAACTGCGGGATAAATATAAAGGTGAACCTCAGAAACTTAACCAGGCAACGATGAGATTATACAAGGAGCACGGTGTGAATCCTATGGGCGGCTGTTTACCGATGCTGCTTCAGATGCCGGTGTTTTTCGCATTGTACCCTGTTTTCTATACTTTTATTGATTTCCGGGGTGCTAAATTTTTCGGATGGATCAATGACCTGTCTCAGGGAGATACCTTGTTTAATCTGCCTTTCAGTATTCCCATGTATGGGAACGAAGTTAATTTGCTGCCATTGATATGGGGCGCTTCGATGCTTATACAGCAGAAAATGACCATGAAGGACCCCAAGCAGAAAGCGATGGTCTATATCATGCCGTTAATGATGATGCTGTTCTTTAATAATTTTCCATCCGGGCTTGTATTATACTGGCTCGTATTCAATGTTTTATCTATTGTACACCAGAAAGTTATAGTTACAAAAGATAAAGATAATGAGTAATAAGTTTGTAGTTTGTATTAGTTTTTGACATAGAACATTTAATTGGTCCTATAAGGCATTAACCAAGGCGAAAACCGGTTTTCAATTGATAAAGATTTTGCCCCCTTTTCCGTATACAGTCTGGTTTTAGAGATGAAGATCAGGACAGGTGATACTATAGCTGCTATTTCAACTCCACAGGGAGTTGGAGGTATATCCATAGTAAGGATGAGCGGGAAAGATGCATTAAAAATTGGTGATAAGATCTTCCGGGGAAAAGGCTCTCTTCAAAAATCCCCCGATAAAACAATCCGTCACGGCAACATTATCGATCCTTCTGATAACACTGTGATCGATGAAGTCCTCTGTATGGTAATGCATGCACCGAATACTTATACCGGTGAGAACATACTTGAGATCAACACACACGGCGGAGTTTATCTTGCTAAAAAGATATTGCGGCTTATTCTAAAAAGCGGGGCAAGACTTGCAAAAAGGGGAGAGTTTACCCTGCGCGCATTCATAAACGGGAGGCTCGATCTGATCCAGGCTGAAGCTGTAAAAGAATTGATCGAAGCCGACAGCGATACGGGTATAAGTATTTCCATTGCCCAGTTGAAGGGTGAACTTTCAGGACGGATCAGGAAAATACGAAAGGAACTTATCGATATCTACGCACTATTTGAAGTTCAGATAGATTTTTCAGACGAAAATATTGATAAGGTAAAGTATGAAGATCTGCAGAAAAAGATCAACAGTGTATACAAAAAACTCAAATCACTGAAAGGATCGTACGGCAGAAAGAGGGAAAAGACCGAGAAGATAAATATAATAATTGCCGGCTGTACCAATACAGGCAAATCGACCCTGTTTAACCGGCTTATTGAAGAAGACAAAGCAATAGTTGATGAATCTCCCGGTACTACGAGGGATGTGGTCGATGCGGAAGTGATTTTTGCAGGGAGAAGATGCAGAATTGCCGATACTGCAGGCTTGAGGGGTACTCCTGAAAGAATTGAATCTAAAGGGATCAACAGGACTGAAAAAGAACTGGCAAGTTCCGATATGGTACTGCTGGTGGAAGATATCTCTAAAGATGAAGACTGCAGCGATATTCAAAAGAATCTGGAGAAGCACAAGGGGAAAATGCTATTTGTTAAGAACAAGACAGATCTTATAAAAGAAAAGAATTTGGTTAAAAATAGATCAGGTAACAGTGAGACAGTGTTTGTTTCTGCTAAAACAGGAGCAGGGATAAAGACACTGGTGGACAGGATAGCAAACAAGCTGAATAGTAATGTTGTTAAAAACAGGGATACTGCCTTTGTAATGAATGAAAGGCAGGCAGACCTGATTGAAAAAGGATATTTGGAGGTTTTTGAGCTGAAAAAGGGATTTGAGAAACATATTTCTTTAGAATATCTGGCTGTAAATTTAAAGACCGCAGTAGAATATCTTGACGATATTACAGGGGATAGATTTTCCGAAGAGGTTCTGGACAATATTTTCTCCAATTTCTGTATCGGAAAATAAAACGTTGAATGTTTCACGTGAAACACCGGTGGTTATGTATACTGAAAATTATGACATAATAGTGATAGGCGCAGGTCATGCAGGATGTGAGGCGGCGCTTGCGTCAGCGAGGATGGGCAGCAGAACCCTTTTGATGACCATGAACCTGAGTACGGTTGCAAAAATGCCCTGTAATCCGGCTATCGGCGGGCTTGCAAAAGGACATCTTGTAAAGGAAACAGATGCGCTCGGCGGTGAAATGGGTAAAATTACGGATAAAACCACTGTTCAATTCAGAATGCTTAATAAATCCAAGGGACCGGCTGTATGGTCGCCGCGGGCTCAGGTGGACAGGGAAATGTACACGTTATATATGAAATCCGTCCTTGAAAACACAAAGAATTTGTACCTGAAAGAAGCTGCGGCAATTTCAATACATGTAAATGGGAATAAAAAGATCGTCACCAGTAATATCGGCGCACAGTTTGGAGCCCCGGTTGTTATTGTTACAGGAGGGACTTTTCTTAACGGCCTGGTACATATCGGGCTGGACCACTATCCTGCCGGAAGAGCCGGGGAGTTCCCTTCAAAAGGTTTGTCCGAATCCATAAACGAGCTCGGCATAAGGTCGGGAAGGTTCAAAACAGGTACCCCGCCGCGAATAGACGGAAAAACAGTGGATTTCTCAAAGATCGAACCCCAGAAGGGGGACGAAATTATTGTTCCGTTCTCATACTCGACGGAGAAGCTTGAAATAGAGCAGATGGACTGCTTTTTCACTTATACGAATGAAAAAACACATGATATATTGAGAAAGGGTTTCGGCAGGTCGCCCCTTTTTACCGGAGTGATCGAAGGAACAGGACCCAGGTACTGTCCATCCATAGAGGTGAAGCTTGAACGATTCAGCGACAAGGACAGTCATCAGATAATACTGGAGCCGGAAGGAAGAAATACAACCGAGTATTATGTTAACGGATTTTCAACAAGCCTGCCCCTGGATATACAGATTGAGGGATTAAGAAGCATACCGGGACTTGAAAAAGTTGATATTACACGCCCTGCTTATGCTATTGAGTATGATTTCTTTTATCCTGACCAGCTCGGTTTCAACCTTGAATCAAAGATCGTTGACGGGCTGTTTTTTGCAGGGCAGATAAATGGTACTTCGGGGTATGAGGAAGCTGCTGCACAGGGTATCATGGCAGGAATTAATGCAGTATTAAAACTGAACCGGAAGCCATCCTTTGAACTTCACCGTGATGAGGCATACATTGGAGTTCTTATAGATGATCTTATAGTTAAGGGGCCGTATGAACCTTACAGAATGTTTACCTCCCGTGCTGAATACAGGCTTCTTTTAAGGCAGGACAATGCTGATGTCCGTCTGATGAAATACGGCAGGGAATTTAACCTTGTACCTGAAGAAATTTATAATAAAACCCTTGAAAAGATAAAAAACACGAACGATCTGATAGAATTCTTCAAAAAAACATCTGTTGCACCTGAGAAGATCAATCCTGTACTTGAAAAGAGGGGGACGTCGGTCGTAAAAGAAGCGCAGAGACTTTACAGAATATTAAAACGGCCTGAGATCAGGATAAAGGACGTTATTGATATAATAGATGTGAATTTAAATTCAATTGATGAATCGATGCTGGAAATTGCGGATATGGAAATAAAGTACGAAGGATATATAATAAGGGAAAAGGAAGCTGCGGAGAGTTTTAAAAAGCTTGAAAATATGCGGATACCCGAATGGATCGATTACGACGGTATACCCTCAGTTTCCAATGAAGCTAAAGAAAAATTTAAACTTATTAAACCGGTATCTCTGGGGCAGGCTCAAAGAATACCAGGCATAAATCCAACCGATATAACTGCTCTGCTGGTTCAATTAAAAAAAGGAAAAATTAATGTTTCACGTGAAACAAGATAGTTCAGGAGAGAGGAAATTTGAGACCATCTACGACTGGAAAAGAATGATGGATCTTAATGGATTCAAGTATGATGATGAAATTCTGGAAAGATTTAAGTTTTATCATTTCCAGATCCTGAAATGGAATAAAAAAGCCAAACTTGTCAGCAGGAACGATGAAAAAAGGCTCATAAGCAGGCATTTTATTGAATCACTGCTGTTCCTGAAAGGATTCCCGTTCAATGATGAAATGGTTGTCGGCGACCTTGGAAGCGGTGCCGGTTTTCCCGGGCTTGTGATCAGCCTTTTTAATCCCGGTTTAAAAATGTACCTTATAGAATCCAACAAGAAAAAAACAGTTTTTCTCTCTTTGATTATTGAAGAACTCGGGCTGAAGAATACGGAGATCATACATCAAAGAGTAGAAACTCTCGGCAGAGAAAAAGAGTTTCTTGAATTTTTTGATGTAATCACTGCCAGAGCCGTGGCAAAGTACCAGAGAATTGTTGACTGGGTTCAACCTGTATTGAAGATAAAAACAGGTAATCTAATTATTCCCAGACTTGCATTTCAGAACAAAAAGTTTGATGTGCTTTTCAGTAACGTGGACTGGACTAATAACAGGAGATACGTAAATCTATTTAAAGATAAAAAAAAGCAGTGTGAAAAATTGGAATTCCAGGTATTCACAAGGCAAAGATAAGGCATTTTATGGATTCGAAAAAAGTATTTGAAGAAATCAGCAGATTAATGACCGAAAAACGGAACCCTGCGAGCGAAAAAATCGATTCTATACCGGTTGAAGATATTTTACATATCATAAGCTGTGAAGATAAAAAAGTTGTTCCTGCCGTTGCAAAGGAGATCCCTTATATAAAAAAGGCTGTCCGGATTGTTGTTGAAGCATTCAAAAATGACGGACGGCTTTTATATGTGGGTGCAGGGACAAGCGGCAGGCTTGGGATTCTGGATGCCGCTGAATGCCCGCCGACATTCGGGAGCGATCCTGAAATGGTACAGGGAATTATTGCAGGCGGTTACGACGCACTTGTTAAAGCTGTTGAAGGGTCTGAGGATTTTTACGAGCATGGAGCCAGAGACCTGATGGAGAAAAATGTATCGGATAAAGACGTGGTATGCGGAATTGCCGCATCAAGAAGAACTCCATACGTTGTCGGTGCTGTTGAAAAAGCAAAAGAAACAGGCGCAAAAACCATATATGTAACCTGTAATCCGCGGTCCGAAATGAATATTGATGTTGACGTTGCGATTTGTCCTGTTGTCGGGCCGGAAGTGATCATGGGATCGACAAGGATGAAATCGGGAACTGCACAGAAACTCGTTTTGAATATGATCACAACTGCATCTATGATCAGAATAGGAAAGGTGTACAAAAACATGATGGTTGATCTTCAGATGAACAGCCAGAAACTTAAAGAAAGATCAAAAAGAACATTGATGATGGTGACGGGAGTAGATTACGAAGAGGCGGAAAAATACCTTTTACAAGCCGGCGGCAGCGTCAAAATTGCGATCGTGATGATCTTTGGTAACGTCAGCAGGGATGTAGCTGTCCAAAGACTTAATAAAGCGGACGGATTTGTCAGAAATGCCATTAATATTAAAACGATAACCGAATAATTTACAGGGATAAATCAGAATGACCATTAAAGAACTGAAGAATGAATTATCAAGAAAAAATGCTGAGATCGAAATATTTACTAAACTTACCAGGGCTATAAATATGCCTGATTTTCAGCTTGACCATTTTTTTAAGATTATCGAGGAAGCTCTTTTAAACTATTTTCAGGCAGGAAGTTATTATATCTGTACATACAACAGTGAAGCTGAAACGGTAACAATGGAAAGATTCATTGATGATGGTCAAAGGTTCCCGAAAAGCAACATTCCTCTTGGGACAGGATTTATCAGCCATGTTATAAGAACCAGGAAAACCTTTATGGTGAATGATGTTGAAGGAAACCTGGATAAACTTCCCGTTAAACCGATAATTACCGGTAAAATGAAACTCCCTTATTCATGGCTTGGGGTCTGTATTAAAAGGGAATCGGAAGTAATTGCTGTCCTGAATATCGCGAATTATGAAAAAAAGAGCTTTGTTCAGGGTGATGTTAAATTACTTGAGGCTATTTCTGAACAGATTTCACTGGCTTTTGAGTTTTACCGGAATATTGAAAAGATTAAAGAATCGGAAATAAAGTATAAAGACCTTGTTGAAAACCTTAATGATATGATATTTACAATGGATAAGAGAAACAGAATTCTAAGCGTTAACTGGGCAATAAAAAACATATTGGGGTATACTCCGAAAGAGGTTATAGGGAAAAAATTATCAGACCTGCTTCCGGAAGAATACGAAGAACGTCTCTCTGATTATCTTGACCGTATTCAAAGAAGGAAAACTGCCCGCGGGAAATTGGATTTATTCAGTAAATGGGGGCAGAGAAGAGTATTTGAATTTAATACTACTATTATTGAACAGGATGGTAATAATATAGGGATAAGAGGAGTTCTAAGGGATATTACTAATAAAGAAGCTACTTTAGAAGAAATAAAAAAACTTAAACGACTTAATGAAGATATTGTGAATTTTTCCCCTGTCGGTATATTTACAGTGGATAAAGAGGGGTTTATCGCTTTTGAGAACAAGTCCCTCCAGAATATCATGGAAAGGAATGAAAGTATAATTGGAAAGTCTCTTTCGGAATTTACAAACCTTGAATCCCAGGGGATAAATAAAATGATCTTTGATGCATTTGAGGGGAAGTCTTCAGAAAAATATAATTTCCTTTATAAATCCCCGATTTCACAGAAAGAGCTCTTTATTACTTTAATGGTATCTCCAATATATGATATGGACGGCAAGGTTGACAGGGCTTTATGTTTAATTGAGGATACTACTAAAAGTGTTAAACTCGAGAGGCAATTGATAAGAACAGAAAGACTCGCAAGTGTCGGTATATTTGCATCGGGAATCGCACATGAAATAAACAATCCGGCTTTTGCCATACTTGGAATGGCAGAGACAATTATAGAGGAAAAAGACCTTGGTAAGATCACAGAGTATGCTGAAAAAATCAGGGATAATATAATCGAAATTTCTGATATTGTTAAACAGTTATCGAGGTATACCAGCCCTGATTCTGCCATGGGGGTTTCTTTTGTTAATATAAATGATATTTTAAATGATGCAGCAAAGATGATTGAAAAATCAAAAGAAGCATCGGATATTGAATTTATCACAGAATTTAAAGATCTTCCCCAGATCGAAGCAAATCAGCTTGAAATGCATCAAATTTTTTTCAATATACTTTCAAACAGTATTGATGCTATCAAAGATTATGGGAAAATTAAAATCGTTACAGGGACATTAAATGAAAATCTGGAAATAAAGATTTCAGACACCGGTGACGGTATTGCCCCTGAAAATATTGATAAATTGTTTGATCCTTTGTTTACTACCAAAGATCCGGGTAAAGGTACCGGACTGGGGCTGAACATTGTTTACAGGCTTGTGACCAAATATAAAGGGACTATTGATGTTAAAAGCAGTCCTGGAAAAGGTACAACCTTCGTCATAACTTTACCAATTGAAAATGCTTGATATTTATGGTTCTGGATACTTTAAGCAAAAAAATCTCCGCATCTTCTCCTTTCAGAGAATTATGTGATTCTCTTGATGCAGGCAAACATTTTCATCTTGAAAATATTTATGGAAGTCTTATCGATTTTGCAATAAAATGTGTTTTTGAGAAGAAAAACAATGTTTTGGTGATTACACCGGACCGGAATAGTGCCGAATTTCTACTGGATGATCTGTCTCTCATTCATAAAGGAGGCATAGATTATTTTCCGCCTTACGGTGGTCTTTTTTCGAAAATTGACTCTCAGAACATATTTGATAAAATTCTACGTCTAAAAACATTGTCAAATCTTGTCAGAGGCAGAACAAATATTGTTATAACGACAGGAAAGGCTTTAATTTATCCCCTTATCAGGCGGGAGGATTTTAAGGAACTCCTGGCTGTTATCCACGCAGGCGATAATTTGAATTTTAAGGAATTTATTGAAGGACTTGAGGAAAAAGGATTTACACGGGAAGACTATGTCGGTGAATCAGGGGATTATTCTGTTCGAGGCGGTATTATTGATATATTTTCACTGATATGCCCGGATCCTGTTAGAATAGAGTTTTTTGGTGACACCGTTGAATCGATCAGGCTTTTTGACATTAATTCTCAGAGATCAACGGAGAATGTGGATTCTGTTGAAATTGTGCCACCGGTATTTGATATTTCAGATTCAGGGGAAATACTTTTTGATTATATGCCGGATAATTTTGCTGCCGTGTTTATTGATGACGGAGTTGTCAGAAAAAACGTTGAAGAATATTTCAGCAGGTGGAAAACAGCGGAAAACAAATATCCTTCCCTTGAAAAAAGAGAATTTTTTAAAACTCTCGATAACTCTTTCGATTTTGACCAAATGATGGAAAAGCTCGACGGCAATACAATAATTACTTCGGGACTTTCATCGCTTTCAAAAAAGAGATCAATAAATTTTTACTCAAAAAAACCACCCTCATTTTACAGAAGTATAAACTCTTTAAAAAACAATATATTAGATAACATTTTGCCTGAAAAAAATATTCACACATATATTTTATGTGACAATAAAGGTCAAAAGGAAAGGCTTGAAAGCGTTTTATGTGATAATGAAGATATTTTCAGCAAGTGCAGTATTGAGGTAGTCCCGATAAAAAAGGGTTTTGTATATCCCGAGTCAAATTTAGCTGTATATACGGACTTCGAGATATTTGAGAGAAAGCTGTACAGACGTTCATCTTTTGTCCCTAAAACAAAAGCGGAATTTTCCGTAAAACTGAACAAAATATCCATAGGAGATATTGTTGTCCATGAAGACTACGGTATTGGAAAATTTGTGGGTCTTCAGAAAATAGCTGTCGGAGGACTCCAGCAGGAATGCCTTAAAATAAAGTATAAGGATGGAGATAACTTATATTTAAATGTGGATAAACTGCATTATCTTGAAAAGTTTTCCGGTCAGGAGGGAATTAACCCTGTGCTCAGCAAGCTCGGAACCGCTGAATGGGAAAAAGCTAAGCAGAAAACTAAAAAGTCTATTAAGAACATTGCAAAAGACCTTATTAAGTTATATGCAGAACGCAAAAAAAGAAAAGGAATTGAATTTTCCTCTGATTCAGTCTGGCAGCATGAAATGGAAGCTTCGTTTGTTTATGAGGAAACAGAAGACCAGCTTACTGCAACGAAGCAGGTAAAAACGGACATGGAAAAATCGGAACCTATGGACCGGCTTTTGTGCGGGGATGTCGGATTCGGGAAAACCGAAGTTGCAGTCAGGGCAAGTTTCAAAGTAGTAAATAACGGCAAACAGGTTGCTGTTCTTGTACCGACAACCATACTGGCAGAACAGCATTATAAAACTTTTACCGACAGGCTGGGATATTATCCGGTGGATATAGCCGTACTGTCGAGGTTTAAAACGAAGACTGAACAGAAAAAGACCGTTGAGTTATTGAAAACCGGTAAAATTGATATTGTTATTGGCACACACAGGCTCATTTCCAAAGATATTGAGTTTAAGGACCTGGGTCTTTTAATTATCGATGAAGAGCAGAGGTTTGGAGTCAGGCATAAAGAAAAATTGAAAATGCTGAAAAAAGAAGTTGATATTCTATCCATGACTGCAACACCTATTCCAAGAACACTTCACCTGTCACTGATGGGGGTCAGGGATTTTTCAACAATAAATACACCTCCAAAAAACAGGCTTCCTATTATTACAGAGATAATAAAGTTCGATGAAGAGCTGGTGCGTGACGCAATTTACAGGGAAGTTGACAGAGGCGGACAGGTCTATTTTGTTCACAACAGAGTTCAGACTATTGATAAAGCTGCAGACCGTCTCAGACAGATTGCACCCGGAATTAAGTTCGAAGTAGCCCATGGACAGCTCGATGAGCGAAAACTCGAAGATATTATGCTCAGGTTTCTTAAAAAGGAATTCGATGTTCTGGTATGTACTATGATCATTGAAGCAGGACTTGATATTACTAATGTTAATACAATCTTGATTGACAGGGCTGATAAGTTTGGTCTTGCGCAGCTGTATCAGTTAAGAGGAAGAGTCGGGAGATCCGATACGCAGGCTTATGCTTATCTCATAATTCCGGGTTGGAAATTTTTATCAAATGATGCAGTAAAAAGGCTGAAAACGATCTCAGAGCATACTGAACTTGGTGCAGGATTTCAAATTGCAATGAATGA
Source organism: Candidatus Zhuqueibacterota bacterium (assembly GCA_042570605.1). Taxonomy (GTDB): domain Bacteria; phylum SM23-31; class SM23-31; order JBHPGK01; family JBHPGK01; genus JBHPGK01. The sequence continues at coordinate 6,540 of JBHPGK010000035.1, read as the reverse complement.
TCTTGAGATTAGAGGCGCCGGCAATGTATTCGGGGCGGAACAAAGCGGTTTTGTAAACTCTATCGGCTATGAAATGTATCAAAAAATACTGGACCAGGCTGTTTCTGAACTTAAATCTGAAATAATACCGGAATACAGGGATGAACGCTTAATTGACAAGCTAAGGGAGATTAAGCTTGATATCGATATTGAGGCTTTCTTCCCGGAATATTACATCGAAAACAAGGAAGAAAGAGTAAATATTTACAAAAGGCTTTCAGATCTTATCAGGATTGAAGGGATATCAAATATAGAAGCAGAATTGATCGACCGCTTTGGAAAAATTCCGGACGAGGGCATGAACCTGCTGCTCCTGTTGAAAATAAAATTACTGGCTCAAAAACTGAATATTTCATATCTTAAATTTGATAATTATAAAATATTTATTAAATTCTTTTTCAACAATGAAAAAAAGCTGGGTGATAAAAAATTTATTGAACAGACCGCCGCAGGATTCACGGAACACTGTAAATTCCCCTTTATATTTACTCAGGAAAATGGATTAGGTGTTAAGTTAGATGTCACAAAGGGAACAAAAACGGAAATAATTGGTGAAATTAAAGAGCTTTTGGAAAAAATATATTCTGAGGTAAGCAATGAAAAACCTGATTCGCATTAGTTTATATATCAGCATTGTTCTACTGTCTTTAACGGCATGCAAGGAGAGAGATGATTCTGTGGTACTTGCAAGGGTAGGAGATAATGTGTTAACGGAGGCTGATCTGTTTAACAGGCTTAATGTGAGCAGCCTCAAAGGGATAAATTACAGGCATCTTCTTGAAATTGTTAATAGATGGGTTGATATGGAGATATTGTATCTTGAAGCAGTTGAAACAGGCTTGAGAAAAGAGCCGGAAATTGAAAAAACAATTGAAGATGAAATGGCAAAGATAGAAAGAAACTTATTGATCGATAAATATTTCGAAATTAATATTAACAGCAAGCTCGAGTTCTCCAATGATGAACTGGAACTGTACTATGAGAATAACAAAGAGGAATTCGAGATATCGGAAAACCGGTATTATATCAGCCATATTTCTACTCCTAACAGGGAATCTTCGATTAAACTCAGAGAGGCAATTAGAAAAAGTATTAATTTTGACAGGATTTCATTACAGGACATACCTGATTGCCAGGTTTTTAATTATAAACCCAAATTCGTTGGTCTTTCTGATGTTGACACTGAAATTGGGAACAGGATCTCACGACTGAGAACAGGTCAGAATACGGATTTCAGAGTAAATAATGTGTATCATTTTATTCGCCTTAACAGCATAAAGCGGAGCGGTGATTACCACGATTTTGATGATGTGAAAGACAGGATCAAATTGATCCTTACAGTTAATAAAAGGAAAGAACTGGAAAACAGCCTTTTAGCAAATCTTAGAAACAAAGATAAATATCAGATCAATTTTAATATTTTAAGAGAGATCTCGAAAGTTGATGAAAAACAACAGGAGGGAAATAATTGAAAAAAGCAGCTATTACATTAATACTGGCGGTGGTTTTTGGTACTGCAGATGCCCAGATGCTTGTAGATAAAATTGTTGCAGTGGTAGATGAAGAAATTATTTTGAAATCGGAGGTTGATTTCTTAACCGAATCTGCAGCAATGGAATTAAAAATTGATCCCCGAACGGATCCCCAGAAGTATGAAAAGTTGTGGAAAGAGAATCTCCAGAATAAAATAAACGAAAAAATTATTCTTGTTAAAGCGAGAGAAGACTCGGTTGAAGTGTCCGATGAACAGGTTGAAATGGCTTTAAACCAGAGAATTGACCAGTTGATCAGTTCTGTTGGTTCCCAATCGGAATTGGAAGAAAGAATAGGGTATGATATTGCGCAAATTAAAAGAATGTCCCGGAAAATAATACAGGACCAGCTGATGATACAGGCTTTTCAGCAGATGTTTTTTCAGGGATTGAATATGACCAGAGAGGAAGTGAATGAATTTTATGAAGCCAAAAAGGACAGTCTTGGGAAAGTGCCCGAATCATTCAATTTAAGCCATATTCTTCTTGAGATTAAACCGAGAGGGAATTCAGTGAACAGGGCGCGTGCGAAAATTGATTCTATTAAAGTCCTGCTGGATAACGGGGCGGATTTTGCCGAACTTGCAAAAAATAATTCTGAAGATCCGGGATCCAAAGATAACGGCGGAGAATTGGGATTTTTCAGCAGGGGTGAGCTCGTTCCGGAATTTGAAGAAGCCGCCTATGCTTTAAGACCGGGAGCAATATCGGATGTTGTCAGAACACAGTTCGGCTACCATATTATTCAGCTTATTGAAAAAAGAGATAGCCGGATCAACTGCCGTCATATCCTGATTCAGACTCTACCGGACGAAAGTGATGAAGCCGAGACAATAAAGGAATTGTCCGGGATACGGCAGAGAATTTTGGATGGAGAAGATTTGAGTGAGTTAGCCCTTGAATATTCAGATGATCCGCAGGTCGCGACAAACAGGGGGCTTCTGGGATGGACGACAGTTGAAAATTTGAATATAAATGAATTTAAGTCTGTAATTAGAGAATTGAAGGAAGGGGAAATCAGTCAGCCTTTTAAAACCATTTTCGGGTACCATATACTAAAACTTAATGAGCATTTGCTTGAACATGATATAGATATTGAAACAGACTGGGCGCTTGTAAAAGATGTTGCCCTCAGATATAAACAGGATAAAGAATATATTAAACTGATTGAAGAAGCTAAAAAGAAATTTTTTATAGAAATTAAAATTGAGGATTAATTATGAAAAAAATGTCCTGTCCGGCAGTTGTTCTTTTACTGATTCTTCCTGTCGTAGTATTTTCACAGATTTCGGAGATATCCGAAGGCAGTTATAACAATGAAATTCCCTCATTTAAAGAAGTTATGGGTTATGAATTAGGAAGCAAATTCACGCCTCATTATAAAATTATTGAATATATAAAGTTGGTATCGGAAAGATCCGACAGGGTACTGCTAAAAAAGTACGGCGAAACCTATGAAGGCAGACCGTTATATTACCTTGTTATATCTGATCCTGCTAATCTGAACCGTCTTGATGAACTTAAGTCTAAATACAGAAATCTTGCGGACCCGAGGATAATTAAAGATGAATCTGATGCCGAAGACATGATCGGGAACATGCCGGGTTGTGTCTGGATGAGCTACAATGTTCACGGAAATGAAGCTTCCTGCTCAGAAGCTGCATTGGGGACTCTATATAATCTGGCAGCTTCTGAAGAGCCGGAAACAAGAGCTATTCTTCAGAGTCTTGTAATTGTACTTGATCCAATACTCAATCCTGACGGAAGGGACAGATATGTGAATTGGTATAATTCAGTTACAGGCAAAGTTCCGAATCCCGATCCCAATTCTGCAGAACATCAGGAACCCTGGCCCGGAGGCAGGAGCAATCATTATTATTTTGATCTGAACAGGGACTGGATCTGGCTGACCCAGCAGGAAACGAAGCACAGGATAGCGGCTTACCGGGAATTTATGCCTCAGGTACATGTGGATTTTCACGAAATGGGGTATACTTCTTCGTATTTCTTTTTTCCTTCAGCTGTTCCTGTCAATCCGAATATCCCGGATATTATCAGAAAATGGCAGGGGATCTTTGGGAAAAGAAATGCAGAAAAGTTTGATGAAATGGGATGGGAATATTTCACAAAGGAGAGTTTTGACCTTTTCTATCCCGGTTACGGAGACTCCTGGCCCTCTTTTAATGGTGCAGTCGGAATGACTTATGAGCAGGCAGGAGGTTCCGGCGGTGCATTAAATGTAAAGATAGATGAAAAAAGAGAACTTTCTTTAAAAGACAGGGTCTATCATCATTATGTTGCTTCGATCACGACACTTAAAACTGCTGCAGAATACCGGAAAGAAAGGCTGCTGGACTTCTATAAATTTTTTAAAGATGCGTCTGATAATGGAAAAAAAGAATCCGTCAAATCATTCATCTTCAAAGAGAGCGGCGACAAAAGGAGAGACGAAAAACTTGTAAACTTATTGCTTGACCAGGGAATAGAGGTCAAGAGAACCCTTGAAGATTTTAAATTGGATAAGGGATATACATATTTCAATAGTGAGCCTCTTAAAGTTGATATCCCTGCCGGAAGCTATGTTTTAGACATGGATCAGCCTCAGAGAATACTGATCAAGACTCTTTTCGAACTGGAACAGTCTTTACCGGATACGTTCTTTTATGATATTACCGCATGGTCTTTACCTATGGCATTCGGACTTGATGCATATTATACAAAGGAAAAGATCAATGTAAAAACCGAAGAGGTCCGTGGATTTGAAGAAATCAAAGGAGAATTAATTGGTGATATTGACAATTATGCTTTTTTGATCCCCTGGGGAACACAGGCAAACGCTTTGCTTGTTTATAAATTATTAAAAGAGAAATATTCAGGAAGTTATGCTACCAGAGATTTTAAACTTGACGGAAGAAACTATAAAAAGGGTACTGTTGTCTTTTTTAACAAAAAAAACGGCGAAAAATTCAAATTTAAACTAAAGGAATTAACAGAAGAATTAGGGGCGGCTGTGTTCGGTGTAAAAACCGGTTACTCAGAGACCGGAATTGATCTTGGGTCTAACAGGTTCAGAGATTTAAAACTCCCAAAAATCGGGATTTTAACCGGCAGTCCGGTAAGTTCAACCTCATACGGATCGATCTGGCACAGTCTTGACAGGGAACTTGATATCGATTTTTCCCCTATATATGTAGACAGATTAAGCGGGGTGGATATTTCAAAATATAATGTTATTGTATTTCCGCCGGATCGGGGTAACGGAAGTGGTTATAAAAGGTCTCTTGACAGCTTAATGATCGATAAGCTTAAGGAATGGATCCGGAAGGGAGGCACTTTTATAGGTATCGGCGGAGGAGCATACTTTGCTACCAAAGAGATCTCCGGAATAACAGATCTTGAAATAGTATCCAAGCCTGCTGAGGAAAAAAAGGATAAAGAGGCTGAAAAAATCAAGGAAAAGGAAAAAGCGAAACAGTCCTATGAGGAGAAGATGAGGGAAAGAACATTGAACAGGATACCCGGTACAATTTTCAAGGTTAACCTGGATATCTCTCATCCGTTAGCATACGGGAACAAAGAATCTGTATATATTTTAAAGAGATCAACATCAACATTTAAGCTGTCAAAAGGATTTAATAATATCGGTATCTTTGGACAAGCGCCTAAAATAAGCGGGTATTTTCCGGAAGAATCTAAAAAAGTGATCCCGGAAAGTGTGTTTTTTACTGAAAGATCCATTGGAAGAGGCCGTGTGATCCTGTTTTCCGATGAGTTGAATTTCCGGAGTTTCTGGAATGGACTTACTCTTTTATTTTTAAATTCACTTATATTTGGTCCAAGTTTGTAAATATTTTAAAAATGTAATATCAGGCTCACTTTAAAATGCAATAAAATAGCCTGGTGAAGGTGAAGAACACCTTCACAGGCAGATATTATTTAGTCCAAGTTTGTAGTATTGAACAGATAATACCGGATAAACTTTTAAAAATGGATTATAGGGGCGCCTGTCCCAAAGTTTGGAGGGAACGGCGTCTGCCCTAAAAAAAGATCACTATTAAGAGTTTAAAGGATTTTCCGGATAATAAAAAAGCAAGGCATCACAACCTTGCTTTTTTTACAGAAAAATTTGAATTTTTTTCATAACTGTCCGGTTAAAAAATAAAAAAATAATTTTTGTACATCATGACACTGGATTCCAGCCTTCGCCGGAATGACACAACATGAATAATAACAATAAGATAAGAGCTATCATTCCAGCGAAGGCTGGAATCCAGATTTTTTGTTTATTTAAAATTTGATTATGTTTTTTCAAATTCATTCTATATTTAAAATAATCCGATATAAGTTAAGTTAAAACAAAATATTACATATTGTTGTTTTCCAGTTTTACCGGACACTATTGAATTTTTATAATTTTTTTCTAAGTTTAATTGAGAAGAATCTCCAGGAAGCTCTCTCAACAATAAGTTCAATTTCATTCTTTTTAAACGGTTTGGTTATATATTCGTCAGCACCTGCCATTAAAGCATCCTGAGCGGTATAGGCGTCTCCAAATCCTGTCATGAGAATAACGATTATTTCCGGGAAACTCTTTTTGATCATCTTGGTAAGATCCAGACCCGTGATCTCAGGCATTTTTATATCGCTTAATAAAATGTTTATTTCATTGTTCTCAATAATACCCAGGACCTCTTTTGGGTCATTTGTCCCTATTACTTCATAATTTAAGGTTTTTAGAGTATCATTAACCGTTTCAAGCATATCCTTGTTATCATCAACAACAAGTATCCTTATTTTATTTTTCACTCTGCTCCTTTTGAAACTACAGTTGAAAATTTAAATGAGATCCCGAGCATGAAAATAATTGATTTTATCGGGAAAATATAAATACAATCACACCTGTCCGGAAAAAAATAAAAAAATAATTTTTGTATATCATGACACTGGATTCCAGCCTTCGCTGGAATGA
>JBHPGK010000034.1:0-21326 GCA_042570605.1 Candidatus Zhuqueibacterota bacterium | reverse complement strand
CTGTAGACAATTTTATTAGATCCGGAATAATAAACGGATTTTTCAGGTTTTTTATTGTTTTAATGCCATAGTCTAATTTTTTTCTGAAACCAAGAATATCATTATCTACATCCCAGTCAAATTTAATTGTTTTCTGACCGGTTTGATCAGGGTCCTCTAAGCTCAATAATGATGCATCTTTCCAGGTTCTTCCTCCATCGGTAGAATATTTACCTGCATAATTTTCTATATCATCATCGGTTGAATATTTAACTATATATTCTCCAGGCTGCTTTCCTTGTGAAAACCTGAGTGAGCGGATCTGATTTATAACAAAATCGGATGATTCATTCATGAAACCGATATTATTATCAGAAGGTGTTAACCTTACACGTACAGAATCTGAAAATGTATCACTTAGGTCGAAATCATAATACCATGATGCACGTCCCTGGTAATTCTTCGAGAGTACATTTTCTAATGTTCCCGAAATAGTAGCTCTTACCCAGGAAATACCTTCATCAATAGAATATTCCACCCGCATTGAGAGGGGATCATTTTCCGGATCAGTTAATATATAATCTATGTCAACTATATTATTCTCATCGATTGAAATAGAAGAGATTTCCACTGTTGGCGGGACATTATTATCAAGATGAAACTTATTCGAAAAGACTGATCTACCTAAATTGCTGCTGCTGATAGTCGATACACGTAAAATCACATTTTCAACATCTGTTCCAGGAAGGTCTCTTAAACTCTGCCAGTGATAAACGAGTGTATCGTCTACGGGAAGTCCTTTTTGGACTGTTGCCAATGCCCATGAAGCACCTGAATTTAAAGAATAATGTATAGAAGGATCTCTCCTTTCACCGGAAGTCCTTACAGGATTATATATATATAATGGCACCTCATCATTTACTAACTCAGGCAGATCCTTAATTGAAACTATGGAAGTATCTATAGGTAATCTTTCAATCCCCGGAAAACCTCGTGTCAAGTCCAAAGGATCATCTACAGGCACTATTCTAAATAAAATATTTTCTGTTACAAATTTTCCAGCATCCTCTTCAGGCGTCCAAAACAAAGAATTTCTGTATTCAAGTTTTGGAATATCATTCAATTTTCCCCTGGGATTCGCATTCTGCCAACTTCTGCCGTTATTAATAGAATAATGAGTTTGAATGTCAAGTGTGTCAGAATCAAAATCGCTAAGCTGGTAGGAAAACTTTACAACATTGTCATATGTAATAGTGTAATTCAGAATATCTGCACTAGGTTCACTAACATTAATTATTTTTTCTCTTCTGTTTATCTTATTCTGATTTAATTCGGGATGTTCTATTTTAAAATAGATTTTTTCCGGTTCAACTTCAGGCTGCTCTTTCAGTATATCAAGGACCAGTCCCGATGATCCCCGATCTCCAATCTGCCCCAAAGCATCAAGGGCTTCCAGATAATATCTGTTCTTATTTTGTACAACATATTTAAGAACCGGAATAGCCCGTTCATCTTTCAGCTCTGTAATAATATTAATAGCTTTTACAGAGTAATCTCTATCCTCCCGAATGACCCTGATCAAGGCGGGGACAGACTTTTTATCTTTTATCATACCGAGTGCAGTTACAGCATTTTCAGCACTTGGTGCATTATTCAAAATGGCTTCAGCAAGGTATTTCACAGCTTCACTTTTACCCATTCTTCCAAGAGTCAAAGCCGCTTCAGAATCTGTATAATAGGAGTCAATATATTTTTTCAGTATATAATCAAACTGAGTTTCATCACCCTCAAGGTATTTAATTTCAGCTTTACTGTACTTTTTTTCCTGAGAATATATATTTGATGATAATAATGCTGTAAAAATAAAAACAAGCAGGATTATGCAGGAATATTTTAAGGTTTTGGTGCTCATTGCCCTATTTATTAAATGAAAAACGAAAAATTAAGTTCCTTTTTAATAAATTAAATTCCTTTTTAATTTTAATCGGCATTTTTCAGTCCAATATTGAGAATAACTACTTAAAATGTTCCAAAAAATAATGGCAATATTCAGTAATATAAAAACATTTTGATTTATTCCATAATTTTTTTAACTTAATTTGTTTAAAATCATAAGCAGAAAGGAATTGAAATGAAAGGAATCCAGGTTAAAGTTGGAAAGATTATTAAACATGAAGGTCAAATTTGCCGTGTCAGAGACAGGATGCATATTACTCCTGGAAAGGGTCAGGCAATTGTACAGGTAAAAATGGTAAATATTATTTCAAATTCCAATGTTGAAACCCGTTTCAGACCTGATGAAGACGTTGAGGAAGTACGGCTTGACGAAAGAAAAATGGAATATCTTTATAATGAAGGCGAAATCTTTCATTTCATGGATACCGAAACTTACGAACAAACTCCAATTAATCAAGAGTCTTTAGGAGATGCTGTAAATTACATGATTCCTAACATTGTTTTTACTATACAATTATATGAGAACAAACCTGTTGGTGTACTTCCTCCAACAACGATCGATCTAAAGGTGGTGGAAACGGACCCGCATATGAAAGGTGCAACCGTATCCGGGTCAATGAAACCGGCGGTTCTTGAAACCGGGGTCACTATTCAGGTCCCTCAATTTATCGAAGTGGGAGAAGTCATCCGTGTAAAACCTGAAGAAAACAAATACCTTGAAAGGGTAAAACAATAGATTATGTTTTTTTTAATAAAAATCTTTAACGTATACATTTTATTAATAATTCTCAGGGCAATTATGTCATGGTTTGATCCTGATCCGCGTAATCCGGTAGTCAAATTCATCTATATAGTTACAGAACCTGTATTAAAACCGCTTAGAGCCATGATTCCCCCGGTTATGGGCGGGATCGATATCACACCGATGGTGGTTATTTTAATTATCTATTTTATTCTCGCTTTTCTTGTCTGATCAGTAAAATTAAAGATATCCTATATGTTCAAGTGCTTTTTTTGCAAGGATTCTCATTGGATCGATCAGCGGTACAGTTATATCTTTATCTTCAAGGACTACCGGCACTTCTGTACAGCCGGCGATTATATATTCTGCACCCTTATCTATTAATATGTTACTTGCATTTATCAACAACTTTTTTGAATCCAGGTAATTACCGCTTTTTATTCCGGTCTTGCCGTAAATTGCCTCCATTATTACTTTTTCATATACTTCCGGATCAACTTTTATTAAATGATCTGAAAAGTATTTTTCATAAATCCCGGATTTATAAGTACCGGATGTAGATAAAAGACCACCTTTAAGTCCGGGAAAATTTATACGGCAGTATTCAAATGTTTCCCGGATCATATTTATTATTTTCGTTGAGATATTTTCCTGTAATATATCAAAAAAATAATGTGCAGTGTTGCATGAAATTGTGATAATATCCACATTCAATTTTTCAAGTTCTTTTGCCGTTTTAATAAGTTCAGGGCAAGGATCAATCCCTGATCCAAGAATAAATTCGGTTCTATCAGGGATTTTCGGATTTGAATAAATAATTATTCTGGGATGATCCTGATCCTTATTTGCATCAATTAAATTAATTAAATGGCGGAAAAACATATCTGTCGCCATCGGCCCCATTCCGCCAATCACACCAATAATTCTATCACTGTCCATCATTTCTCCCAATAAAAGTTTTACCAAAATGAATATATAAAAAAATGACTATATAATAAACCAAATTTTTGATATATTTAGAATATAAATATTGACAAAAACCTTCCAGGTTTTCAAAACATGGAAGGTTTAAACCAAACAGTTATAGAAAAAACATGAAAAACCTAAAACAATATTGTACATCCTGCAAAAAGGAATTTCCAATCGATTCATCATTTCCCAGATGTGATGAATGCAATGAACCGGTCGAAGTTGAACTTTTTAAAACAGGTTTCATTAATTCGTCAAATCAAATTAATCAAACAATTTGGGAAAGGTATGCTGATTTTCTTCCGTTTCAAGGCTTCGGTAATACGCTTACTCTGGGTGAAGGATTTACATCCCTGGTCGAATCAAGAAGTTTAGCCGAAGAGACAGGCACAGGGCGGTTATTTTTCAAAATGGAAAGCCAGAATCCAACATGGTCGTTTAAGGACAGAGGGACTTTTACAGGTCTAAAACATGCAATCAGACTTGGGTATAACAAGATAGGCACTGTATCAACAGGAAATATGGCTGCTTCTGTTGCAGCTTATGGTGCTAAGGCAGGTTTGAAAACCTATATTTTAGTAAGCAAAACCATTGCTGAAGAGAAGCTGAATCCTGTCGCCATTTATAATCCAATCCTTATTAAAGTAGACGGTGACTATGGGGATCTTTATTTTAAAAGTATTGAAATCGGCAGCAAAAACGATATTTATTTTATTAATTCCGACGTACCGTTTAGAGTAGAGGGATATAAAACAGGGGCATTTGAAATATGTGAACAACTGGAATTCCAGGTGCCGGACTATGTTATAGTCCCCACCAGTGCAGGAGGACATCTTAGGGGTATAATCAAAGGATTCGAAGAATTCAGGAATGCCGGATTAATAAAAGATACCCCGAAATTTGTCTGCGCACAGGCTTCAAGGTGTTCACCGATTTATAATGCATTTTCGAATGGTATGGACAAAATTTCCAGGATCAAAAAACCTGATACTATTGCACATGCAATTTCAAATCCATATCCTCCCAGCGGTAATGCAGCTCTGAAAAAATTAAATGAAACCGGAGGACTCTGTACAGCAGTTTCAGATGAAGAAATTTTAAGAGCTCAGAAAATTCTTGCAGAGAACGGTTTTTTCGTTCAGCCGGCTTCAGCAACTTCCTACGCCGCAGTACAAAAACTCAAAAAAGAGTTCGTCATTACAGCAAAAGAATCTGTTGTATGTTTACTAACCGGGAGCGGATTGAAATACACCGAGGCTTTAAAAAAATATAAATTGAAGATTCAAGAATGTAAAGTTGAGGATTTAGCCGGTTTATTATCTGATTAAAACACCGATTAATTTTTAGCATTTTTTTTAATTTTTTTATGAGAAAATATAATTCAGCTTTCTTCATAATGCTAACCGTTATTTTCTTGCAATGCAGTATAAAAGATAACAATAATATCTTTTACCCAGAACTCTTAGCTTTAAAGGAACATAAAATCATATATTCTATTGGGATTTACAGAGGGATATCTCCTTTTCAATTTGAAGATCTTCCGGAAATTAAAAATCCGGTTCTCACTGCAAAAGATATTACCGATGTTACTGCTGCTTTCATTGCAGATCCTTTTATCGTAAATGAAAAGGAAAATTGGTATATGTTCTTTGAGGTAATGAATGCATTTACTCATACAACCTCAATCGGGCTTGCAGTCAGTAAAAACGGATTGAAGTGGACTTATGATAGAATAGTACTTAAGACAAATTTTATAATATCATATCCTTATGTTTTTAAATATGACGGCAATTATTATATGATACCGGAGAGTCTGGCAGCTCAGGCTGTAAAACTATATAAAGCGGCTGATTTTCCTTATAAGTGGGAGTTTGTTAAAGACCTGATTTGCGGTCAATTGACAGATGCCTCCATTTTCTATTTTGACAACAACTGGTGGATATTTGCTGAAGGCAATCCTCACAACAACAGCATATTAAGACTTTTTTATGCAGACAATTTATTTGGCAATTGGACTGAACATCCAAAAAGTCCAATTATCAACGGAAACTCGAACATTGCCAGACCGGGTGGCCGGGTTACGTATTACGATGATAAAATAATCCGTTACACTCAGGATGATCATCCTGAATATGGTATCATGGTACGTGCATTTATAATAAATGAACTAACACTGACCACCTACAGCGAGGAAGAATACGGTGTGATTTTAGCGCCGTCCGGAAATGGATGGAATGCTAATGGAATGCATCATATCGACCCTCATCAAATAAACGAAAAATTGTGGATTGCATGTGTGGACGGCTGGCAAAGGGTATCAAACTGAATTATTATTTTTCATATACTTTACGGTGATCTTTTCAAAACTGCTCCAAAAAACGTATTAGGCTCAAAAATGTTTATAAATCTTACTCTCGAATCAACACCAAACCCAATGTTTAGACCGATTTTTTCACCATCAACAAGGTTTAAACCGAGATTAACATTCTTTGGGATCCTTATTTCTAAATTTACATTATTTCCGATGGTCAATTCTTTTATTTCCGGATTTAATGTACTGCCAAGTTCTTCGTCATTGAAGGGCCATTTCTTATAAACCGAGCAGTTCAAAATATGTATATCTGAAAGCCACATATTATTAGCGGTAGGTTTATATTTTACCAGAATATTATCTTTTCCGAGAAACCAGCCGTTATCATCTGCATCTATTTGAATCTTAAAGGACACTCTATTGTCCATTTTGAATCCAAAATAAAGGAAATCATTATCCCAGTTCACAAAAGCCTTGGCTATAAAATCATCCATTTTAATATCAGCGAATTCTTTCCATTCACCAGTTTCAATTTCACCGTCAAAGTTAATAGTTTTTGACCTGATCTCCGGATTAACCGGATATAGCGGATATGGATCGCTGCCGTCAGGTATATTATCATTATCAGTGTCTTTATTATTAAGATCCGGTATATCCCCTGGATAGGTATCCGCAACTCCTTCCTTTATCCAGTTTGAGAAAAGAACTTCGTCAAGATCACCAATTCCGTCATTATCAGTATCTTTTCTAATTGGGCTGCTGCTTAGTCTTTTTTCATCAAGCGGCACGGATTCATCATCATCCGGGATGCCGTCATTATCTTCATCATCGGTTATAACCAACTCACCAAATTTAAGATCGTACCATTTATGATAATCGACATTTCTCATAATATATGCATTGCCGTCGAAATGCTCTCCGAAACGTGCACAGTTGCCGAGAAAAGGTGCAAAATGATTAAACCAGTATTCCGGATGCCCGCTCAACAGAAAAAATGAGTCTATCTGATGATTGAATTCATGGACAAAAAGCCAGTTATTAAGAGATCCTGCATCTTCTCCGGTAGCCATCCACCAGGATATTCCGTATCCCTTTGCCTTATCATAACCGGAAGTAAATCCTCCTCCCCTGCCTTCATATACATATTTTTTCCTGTCTTTGTCATATTTCCTGACACATCCGATATATATGACAGATTCATATTTTTCAGGATCCTTCACATACTTTTTTATTTTATTATCAAGAGGATAATAAAATGGAGAGTTATCAAACACTCCGTCAAAAGTTTTTTTGTCTTCTATTATAAAAAAGTCAAGATGAGAATCAAAATTCATCCTGCTTGCCACCCAGTTAAATCTTGCACCATCTTTAATTTGACCGGTGAGTATTTCAATCTCAGTTTTACTCAATTCCGGCATTTCTCTCACATCTTCATGTGAAACACCTTTTGAACCGACATTTGTAAAGATCAAAACTGCAGTATTTATCCTTTGAAAATGCTTTTTACCCGGTTTTGGAAGAGTCATAAAGTTCATCAGCCTGTCTGATCTTTTACCGGTTGGTATGGACCTGTACAAAGGATCAATTCTGAAATGATAATTTGTTGAAGGTTTTAAATCCGTAATATTAAATTCATGGGACTTTACCGGATTATTTTCTCTTTTAGAAAACACAGGTTTTTCTTTTAAATAGACCTCCAGATTACCGTTTTCCCTGTCAAAAGTATTCCATTGTATTTCTGCACTATTCGGTGATGAAAAACTGACCTTGATATCGGGTTCAAAAAGATTGTAATCAGTACAGACAATCCTGCTGTTCAGAAAATCAGCAATATATAATATGCCATTTAATCCTGTAATTCTTTGAGGGAAAATATCGCCAAAATTATCTGCTTTTAAACTCTTTATAATCCTTCCGTTAAAACCGATCAGTTTTACTTCTTCATTGACAGACAGATATATACCTTTATTATTAACATATATTTTCCGAATATCACCAAAATCAACCTCTATTTCTTTCTCTTTTTTCCAATCTGAAAAGTTGAAAACCTGAATTTTAGCGTCCTCTTTATTCAGCATAAACAATTTTTCGTTAAAGATGAAGAAATCTTCACCCTTTGAAAAATCCGGATGAGAAATATTGGAAAATGATTTCCCATCGGTACTGTATTTAACTATCTTTGAAAGTTTATTATCAGGGATAAACAGGTAGCCATCATAATATAAAAGTTTTAAAGGTTCAACAAAAAGGTTCTTATAACCAAAAGAATCAACCCACTTTTCATTTTCAAAAACATGGACTTTACATTGGAACCAGTCAAGTACAAAATATTTATTCCCTATTTTTAATACATCAGAAGGTTTAGATATTACACCCTTACCAATAGACTTAATATATTTTCCCTCGATATCAAAAATATTTACCTCAGATCTGAACCTGTCCGGTATTAAAATTTCATCCCCTGTTAAATGAAAATTTTCCAGCCAGTAAAATGACAGGGGGTCCCTTGCGGTTCCGGTTAATTTCACATTATCGAAAACGAACTCACTCCCTGAGCACTGCAGCCCAATATAACCCGCTGTATAAGGGAGGTTTTCGTCCGCCTTTAGGGGCATATCATCCAGGTATATCCCGTATTTTTTTTCCTTAACGTCCACTTTTAAAGTCAAATGGTGCCATTCTTTATCAAGAGTATCAATTTTTTCAATAGTATTGGCTTCATAATTATCCAGCTTGAACTTTCCGAACATAAAACTCTGATCCGTCTCAAATCTTGACATGCAGGAGAACCCTGTATTTTCAATAGACCGTGAGCTGAAAAAGAACCCTGCTCCCGGTTCTCCGTTGATCCATTTAACATCGAATTCAAAAACAAACGAGTAATCGACAAATATATTCAGCATTGCCCCGCAGTCATATTCGTGCGATTTCTGAAAAAACATACCATCTTTTACAATCCAGTTTCCTTTTGTAATATTCCAGACAGGCGAACCGTCGGAACCATCTTGATAACTCTCAAAATCGTCCGAAAAAATCACATTTTTACTTTGTGGATAAACTGTTAAAAACAATAAGAGTATACATATTAAGGAAATAATTTTTTTCATAATTTCTTCTTTAATATATCCTCATGCAATGGTAAAATCTGTCATATCTGCGTTATGAATTATATATTGTTATTAAATCTTATTCGTCATTTTCATCATCTTCCTGAAAAGAAGCCCCAAGATACTGCATATCAAAATCTTTAAGCAGTTCCCGTACTCTTTCAGCCTGATCTGTTCTTACCAGCAGTGTGGTCGGCTGAACAGGTTCCATTAATGTAAATCTCTCGTTTTTAAAAAAGTATTCTATTCCTTCCCCGTCAAGGACTGATTTCATAAAAGCGACATCAGCTGCATTAAAAGTTGAAAGGATCTCCTCAAAATCATTTGACTCTTTCATCAGCATCCTCTTTGGTTTATAAGATTTTGTAATATATCTAAATTTCACAAAACACAAAAGCAAATTTTTCAATTGAAATTTAGCTTTACTTTTTCATGATTTTTATTAATTTCAGTTATTACAGTCCGGTAAATTTTAATATCGAGATTCTTCGCTGCGCTCAGAATGACGTGAATACAAAAACCTACGACGTCATTCTGAACGTAACGCAGTGGAGTGAAGAATCTCATTGTTCATTTTTTATTTGTCTTATTTTCTTATATTTATTATAAAGAAATAAATTAGGCACTAATCATATAACATTTAGCGGATAGAAGTGAATTTCTGTTTATATACAAATCCAAAATAAAATCACAAGGGGAAAACCATGAAAACTAAAAAAAGCACATTCTTGATCATATTAATCTTTTTATTGCCTGCAGTAATATTCGCCCAAAATGAAGATCAATCACAAAAGCTAATTAAAAGTATGCATTCAATATCAAGCCATGAGCTTTTTGAATACGTAAAAGAACAGTGTTCAGAAAAATATGAAGGCAGGCTGACCGGAACAGAAGGATACAATAAATGTGCCGAATGGGTAATCTCACTATTAAAAAAATGGGAAATTAAACCTGCCGGGGATAACGGGACTTTTCTTCAGGGATTCCTCAATCCTTACACACTTGTTTTTCCGGATTGTGAAGTATACATGCATATCCCACTCAAAAAATCGACCATTAAAAAACACTATACTTATGATGATGAATTTATCCCGGGCTCAACATCGGGATCAGGCGAAATAACCGCTGAAGTAATATATGCCGGGTATGGAATTTCCGCCCCGGAACTCGGGTATGATGATTACAAAGGAATTGATGTTAAAGGCAAGATTGTCCTTCTGGAACGGGAAGTTCCGGTTTCCACAAGGGATGAAGATACATTCAAAAAATGGCGTCTCTATTCCTTTCACCAGTATAAACTCGAAAATGCCGTAAAACATGGTGCAAAAGGAATGCTGTACAATTACGGGCCTATAGGAAATCCGAATAATTCTTACGATAAGGATTTTATATACACCCATGTCGGCGGAGCTGTTACCGATGATATTTTTGCCGGTACCGGCAAAACTCACAGGGAGACTGTTGAAAAGATCCGAAAGGAATTAAAGCCGCAGTCTTTTAAAACGGGGAAAGTATTCACAATTAAAAATACTACCGAGCATCACCCGGAAGGTACCGGATATAACGTAATCGGAATATTGGAAGGATCAGACCCTGTTCTGAAAAATGAGATAATAATGATCGGCGGTCATCTGGACCATCTTGGAAAATGTTACGAGATGATGCCGGGTGCAAACGACAACGCATCCGCCGTTGCAGTTATGCTGGGGATAGCAAAAGCGATGACTGAATGTGAAATAAAACCTAAAAGATCGGTTGTTTTTCTGTTTTTCGGAGCTGAAGAGCAGGCAGTAGCCGGGTCTAAATATTATCTTGAGAATCCGGTTTTCCCGCTCGAAAATACTATCGGCTTAATTAATATGGACGGAGTAGGTTGCGGAGACAGGATATACGCATTAGCCGCAGAAAATTACCCCGCATTCTGGGAGTTCATAAAAACATCAAATGATAAATATATTCACAGGGAAATCAATCCCGGATTTTTCTCAAATATTGCCAGACCAAGGCTTGACGCAGCCAGATTTATGTGGAAAAACGTACCGACACTGTCTCTGAGCGTCTCAGGGAGCGAGAGTTATTATCACAACACCAAAGACAGCATAAAATATATAACACCTGAAATACTTGAGGATGTGTCACAGCTTATTTTTATGGCTGTGATGGATATGGCTGATGAAAAAAACATAAATTTCCGGAATTAAATACAAACTTTGTTATAATTACAATTTTTTTAGTTCAGGATCATAACTGTCCGGTTAATTTTTAAGATGAGATTCTTCGCTACGCTCAGAATGACGTGAAAGCCCAGTACTACAACGTCATTCTGAACGTAACGCAGTGAAGTGAAGAATCTCAATATTCAATTTATAACTGTTAGTTTATCTGTAATTTACTATATATTAACACTTTACTTGCCAAAGATATATTTTTTACAGGACAGTTATGATTCAGGATATTAAATTATATTAAAGCATAATTTCTAAATTTTATAAAATTTTATCCTATCATATAAATACTTATTATTTTTTCATAATTTTATTGACATGGCATAATTATCTTCTTATATTTGCTTCATATAAATATAATATTCAAAGTTAATAATTTATTTTCACAAAATACTCAACTTATAGTTGCTATGGGAATAATATAAATATTTCACCAGTTTTTATTTTTTTAAAGAAAAAAAAGGAGGACACTATGCCTCGTTATTACACTTTAAAAAGAACAAAGAAAACTGACCGTGACCGTACAATCAACAATCTTCTTTCACTTCGGAAATCACTTAAAAAAGAGATACCTGAAAGAACTGCTGATGAAACTTTATTGCTTGCCACATGGAATATAAGGGATTTTGATTCGAATAAATTCGGTCATGGGCCAAGGCTGAGGGAGTCATTTCATTATATTGCCGAGATAATCGCAGCATTCGACCTCGTTGCCGTGCAGGAGGTTAACGAAAATATATCGGCTCTGGAAAAAGTAATGTTTCTGCTCGGTCCTTCCTGGGATTATATATCAACTGATAAAACAGAAGGGAAATCCGGTAATCAGGAACGAATGGTTTTCCTTTATGACAAACGAAAGGTAAGTTTCCAGAATATTGCCGGTGAAATTGTTCTTCCCAAGGGGCAAAAAATTGAAAATGAAAATCAGTTTGCGCGGACACCTTATATTGTCACGTTTCAATCGGGATGGTTCAAGTTCAGTCTCTGTACGGTACATCTTTATTACGGCGCATCTTCCGGCAAAAAACTTCAAAGGCGCATTAAGGAGATAGCAGGGATTGGAAAATTTCTTGCTAAAAGAGCAAAAAAGGAAAAAAGCAACATAATTCTGCTGGGTGATTTTAACATTGTACATCCTGAACATGATACGATGAAGGGGCTCACCAAAAACGGATTTTTTGTGCCGGAAGAACTGCAGGATACAACAAATATGGGCAGGGATAAGTACTACGACCAGATAGCATTCATGCTGAAAAAGAACAAACTCCAGCTTGGTGACTCGGAACCTCATGCCGGAGTTTATGACTTTTACAATGTTCTTTATAAACCGGAAGATTATTTGACTTATTACAATATTGTACGGTCAAAGGAAAAATGGGATATTGACGACGATGGAAATCCTCAAACTGATGCAGGAAAGAAAAAATACTATACAAAAAAATGGCGCACTTTCCAGATGTCCGACCACCTTCCCCTCTGGGTTGAATTGAAGATCGATTTCAGTAATGAGTATTTGAATAAGATAAATACTTAAAAAAATAATGAACGATATCTATCATTATCAGAAAATTCCTATCACTCTCAGACTATATGAATATCTGAAAACATATTCTTACAAGTAATTGCTAATGTATAATTTGTTGTTCAGTTAATAAACAAGGCTAAAGCCATGCCCTACATTATTTCTAGCAAACATTTATAATATCATACCTTTAGCAAAACATGTATGTAAGGCAAACCTTTAGGTTTGCTTAAAACCGGGAACAAGGGATCATGATCCCTTGTTCATTATAATTTCTATTTATCAAGGAATGGATAGTGACAACCAAATAATAATTGAAGTCAACAAATTATCTTATTCCACCAGTGCAGCACCTAAAGCACCGATAAACTCCGGATACTCCGGGATAATAATTTCAACACCTAAAAGCTGTTCAAGCTGGTGTTTTATGCCGGCATTATGCGCAACGCCGCCGGTTATCGCCACTTTCTCAGAAAATCCTATCGTGTATATCATAGTTTCTATCCGCCTGGCAATGGAAAGGTGAATACCGGCGATAATGTCCTCAACAGGCACATTTTCGGATACAAGGCTCAATACCTCTGACTCGGCAAAAACAGTGCACATGCTTGAAATAGTTGCAGGAGAAGAAGATTTTAAGGCAATCTTTCCAAATTCCGAGACCTCTATGTTTATCGAATGGGCGAGGAATTCAATAAATTTTCCAGTCCCGGCTGCACACCTGTCATTCATAGCAAAATCCTCGACCAGCCCGTAACCGTTGATCTTGATAACCTTGCTGTCCTGTCCCCCAATATCTATAATTGTCTTGATATCCGGATCGGTAAAAAAAGCCCCTTTTGCATGGCAGGTGATCTCTGTTACTGTCTTATGCGCAAACGGCAGCAGAACCCTGCCATAACCGGTTGCAGTGATCTGTTCAACATCATTTTCCTTAATCCCGGCAATGTTCAATGCCTCATTAAAACATTCCTTTGCGGCTCTTTCCGGGTCCCAGCCTGTAGGCAGAATGTATTTTGAGATCACTTTATTATTCTCTAAAATCACAACTTTCGTTGTTCTTGATCCTACATCTATACCGGCTTTTATCATATTTTTCCCTCTTACGAATGTCCTGAAAAAATATATAAATTGAAACAATTTGGTATTATATAACAAACAACACAAGAAAAAAATCAATACACTTAAAAATGAGATTCTTCACTTCACTTCGTTACGTTCAGAATGACGTTTACAATTAGAGTCCAATCGTCATTCTGAGCGCAGCGAAGAATCTCATTAATAATTTTTACCTAACACTAAAGTTTTACCATCTAATTTTACCAGTAATTTCCATATTCATGTGAAGTTTTTATAAAAGCTTTGATATTTTCAATGGGAGCTTTTACAGGGACTTCACACCCCGTCGCCATGACGAAACCTTTCGGCGTATCTTTCATTTTAAGTAAGGTATCTTGTACCATTATGCTCACCTGTTCAGGTGTGGAATAAAGAAGATCGCTCGGTGTTATGTTTCCAATAATTCTTATCCTGTCTCCTATCTCATTTTTTGCCTTAACGCAGTCGGTTTTATCAAGGCTGAACAGGTCGGTATTTGTATCCGGAATTTTTTTAAGTATCAATTCAGTTTCACCGCATATATGAAGCATTGTATCGAGATCGTACCTGTGCATAAAATGTATGAGTTTTTTCAAATACGGCAGTGCAAAATCTTCAAATATGCGCGGGCTGATTACACTGCATGATGCAAGGGGATCAACAAGCATCGGGAAAGCCCCTTTTTCCATACATGCATTAATTAAAAGCAAAGCGGAGTCATAGGATATCTCAAGCAGCCTGTGGGCTTTCTCAGGTGCCCGTATCGTATCTTTAAGAAAATTTGAAATACCTCTTAACTGGGCAGCAGTTGTGAACGGTGCTGGGATATATACTATTACCGGCAGAATATCGCCGACAGTTTCAAAGCAATAGTCAACTGCATCCGTATATACTCTTAAACGCCCGTCCCTGTAAAGGTCAGGTACTTTGAGTTTATCATAATCCGCTTCAGTTTTTATTACCGGTTCGATCAAAATCGGAATATCGTCTCTCCTGATCTGAAATTTTGAACCCAATGCTTCTGCAATTAATCCCACACCTGTAAATATGGAGATCGCGTCATGTTTATATAATTTCCAGGCTGCAACCTGAGATTTTCCCAGGATGACCCCATCCGTTGCATACTCAGCAACCGTGCATCCCAGTATCTGGGTAGCATGTACTGTCACAAGAGGATATGTAATAACCCTGTCAGGCAGCTCATCAATAAGAAGTAATCCAAAACGCTCTCTTGGTGTTAACTCAGCCATAGATCTTTTTCCTTCTTTCTCTCAGCAGTTCCATAAATGCTGCCATCCTGTTGAATATCTGGCTCTGCATCTGCTTTTTCCCCGGTGCAACGACATCGAACGGCAGAACAGGGATATCCAGTTTCTTCTGTATTTCATTCTTGATAATATAAGTCTCCGAAGCGCAGTGAGAACTGGCAAAAATATTTGAAATAATTACTCCCTCCGCGTTGTATTTTTCAGCCTGTGCAATTACTTCTTTTGCTCTTGCCTGTGCTGTCCCCATCAGGGAGGCATTTATTAAACCGTCGGCAAGTGATTCGACCGGATTTTCATTCAATTTAAGAGGGAATAACGCCTGATTTATTACAAATTCAGTCCCGACCAGCCTGCCCCCGAGGTCTTCTATATAATTCAAGAGAAGCGGATCTGCGGGCGGTGTAACCCATACAATACGAAGTGAATCCTTAGCAGATGTCCCGGATTTTAATTTATGCCGTTCGAGTACTGTATCTCTTAAATGATTAAGAATATCTATACTTTCGTCCAGATCAGAATATCCGGCTAATGCCATAAATTCAAGATTCATAATTTCCAGTGCAGGTAAAGGTGCTGTTTCAGATGAAAATGTTATATGCTTTATATCTTGAATAATTTCTCTCATTTTATTTATTTTCAGTATTGAATTCTTAAGGTTCTGTTGTTCAAATTTGATTCCGGATATATCTTCAAGTAAAGGGATAAGACAATTAAATTCGGCTGTGAAAAACTCTTTTAATCCTTCCTGATATTCCACGGAATGGGACTCAGTTTTGGAAAAATTCAGTCTATTAAAATGCGTTTGTTTATTTTTCCTGTGAATAAGTTCAAACCAGTGTATTTTATGTCCGAGCCTCTCTGTAAGCTGCAAAACAGCCGCCATGTCATCACAGGAAGCACCGGTTGCACCGATATTCAGATCAGGTTTGGGGAAATAAGCAAGTTTTGAGAATGCTCCCAATGCAGCCCGGACAAAACAGCAGTCATCCCCGATCCCAAGCCTTTTTGCTTCATCAAACAGAACATTACTTTCATTTAAAAATGGTGTCCACCAGTAGCAGTCCGGGTAAAAAGGAACTGTATTTTCAAAAGAATAAACAAGCGGAGGAATAGCACCGAGATCACCCATATTCGCAACAATTTTCAGACCGCTCTGCCTTGCCCTGAACAGTCTTTCACTTTCACTGAGCATGAATCCCCATAATCTCAATGATGCAAGTGAATTATCAAACTTCAGTTTTCTTAAATACCTGCTTCCGTAAATAAGAAAAGATGAAGGGGGGAAAAGATAAGTGTTCCATTCAGTTTTCCCGAAAAAGCGGTAATACCTGTAATAATCAATAAATTCTTCCGGGATATTTTTAAAGAGTTCATGCCAGGAGTTAAGAGTAATTCTCTCAGGTTCCGGATCAGTGTAGGATATATTGTCAACTATTGTTTTCATCGATAATTATTTCTTTTTTAGCTGTTATCATTTCCAGAAAAGCCTGAATACGGGTACGAAGCTGCCCGATATTCGAAGTTGAATAATCTGTATCAAGATGTAAAACAGGCAGACCGGACTCCTCCTTAAAAGTCCTGGCTTCAAATGTCCAGGGATGACAGAATTTCAGTGTCCGGTAGATCATTCCATCCGGTTTCCACTGCTTTATCTGTTCGGCAGCAAATTCAAACAATGGATAATTAGGCCGCCTGTGCGGACACATCATTTTCAGATGATAATAATCACAAACGTTTTCAAATACAGTGCCCTTAACATCTATCAGATTACTAAACCATCTAACACCTGTACATGTGAGGTCTGAAACAATAACAGCATTTTGATTTTCTTCAATTAAATTATGAATTAATCTGTCATCCGATGAACATATACTGCCTCCAAGCATTATCCTGACAGGATCTTTAGTTTCAGGTAAATTGCCTTCATTTAAAATATTTTCAATTTCCGTGATGACCGGTAAAAATCTGTCCGGTCCGAGAAAATATGCAGTAAAAATGAGGTCCTGCATATCTGTTCCTGATATTAGCGGAAAATTACTTTTCCGCATATCGTGCACTTTTTTGAGAAAGCTGCGCAATTCATTCCATTTAATAACACGTTCTGATAGTAATTTTTCAGAGAATTTTTTCCCGGTGAGAACTGTCAATTCATCGATTATCCATTTGATCTCGGAACGGAACATTTGAGCAGTTGAATCTTTGCCGTAAGTTCTCGGATTGGAGAAGAGATATACCGGTATTCCAATTTCATTTGAAATGATCTCGTGAATTCTTCTAATCTGATCACAGGTATTACCGGAAATAATGCAGGAGTAGATACCGCTGCCGGTCAGGCTGCCGAGAGATGCTTTGCAGAATGAACATGAATCACTTTTCAGGAAGCGGCTTCCTCTTGTTTCGTCTTCATAGCTGCCGTTTTCCATGACTCTGACCGGAACTGCACCGCAGGCTTCTATCACCTCAACAGGTGAATAAAGACAGTAATATCCTGCAATAATTTCCCCGTTTTTCTTTTTTATTTGAAGTTCGTCTTTTCGCTGAGACCGTAAATCCGTCAAATAACTGGATAGTCTGTTTTTCATAAAAAATGCACCATAAATGATCAGGTAATTCCCATTAACTTTTTAACACCGATCACAGCATCGTTAGCTGTATCGCCATAAAAATCCGCTCCGATCTTATCGGCAAAAAACTGAGTTACAGGAGCTCCTCCAACCATTGTTTTTGGAGTGTTGTTTGAAAATTCAGTCTTGATCGCTGTTACCAGATCTTCCAGTTTTTCAAGTGTTGTAGTCATTAATGTCGAAACAGCGACAATATCAGGTTTAAGTTCATTTATTTTCTCAATAAATTTTTCCTGATGTACATTGTAACCAATGTCATAGACTTTAAAACCTGCTGCCTGCATCAAAAGAGATACAATATTTTTACCCAGATCATGAAAATCGCCTTCAACAACACCTATCAGCACAGTGGCATCCCGTTTGATATTCTCTTCTTTTACATATTCTTTTAAAACATCAAAGCCGGCGTTCATTGCATCGGCACACATCAGTATCTCCGGCACAAAATATTCATCTTTTGCAAATCTTTCTCCTGCCCGCCCCATACCTTCAGACAGTCCTTTGATCATCGCATCTTCCACTGAAAAATTGTTCCGGATCACCTGACCTGCTGCATTAATTACACGGTCTTCATCCATTTCAAGAACACCGTCAGCTAATTCTTCCCATAGCCCTTTTTCAAATTCGAGTTTTTTATTCATATACTAACACTCCCCCCTCTTATCCTGATAATAGAAATATCGCAGCAACCGCGGAGATAATTCCGAGTACCTTCTTTATAGTTACAGGTTCCTTTAGAAAAATAAAAGACAGCACAACTGCCAATACGATGTATAGTGATGTAATTGGGATTACTTCACTTGCGTTTCCTTTTTTTAAAGCCATATAAAAGAAACAAAATCCCAACGCACCGGTTACACCTGCAACTAAACCCGTAATATGAGTCTTATCAGGTTTTAGAATAAAGGAAAACGGTGAAAATATTAATAATACCAGAATTGTACCGGCACAGAATAGAAGCAGCATCGTGCCCCATTCAAGTTTATTTCCGGCAATTTTTGATAAAAAACTCCATAATCCCCATAATACAATACTTAACACTGATAAGAAACGCCAGTCATGGTATATTTTCATTTTAATTCCTGTTATTCTTTTTTAGCTATAAATCTGCCTCTTCCGAACTTTCCTTCATGAGCTTTTTGAGCCATGTACATCATTTCGCCGCCCATTGCTTTGAACATATCGAGGTTATTTCCAATTATTTTCAAAGCATCAAAAGTTAACTGGTCGGTCAGCATCTTAATATAAAAATCAATGTAACCGGCAAACTCTTCAGTTAAATCTTCAGTTTCAATTATCTTCAAGCCGTTAGCTTCGATCAACTTTTTATAACCGTCCAGTGATTCCATATAAGGGAATTTCATAAACCTGTTAATTCGTTCAGCCTCTTCATCACCCAGACCTGCAGGACCTTCGATCCAGTCGGTAAATGCCAGTGTACTGCCGGATTTTAACACTCTGGAAGCCTCAGCAATCAGTTTTGTTTTATCAACAACGTAGCACCATGCATCTTCACCCCATACAAAATCAAAGGTTTCGTCCACGTAAGGTATATTCGACACGTCACCTTTTTTAAATTCAATTTTACCTTCAAGCCCGGCAAGTTTTGCTCTTTCTTCGGCTTTTTCTATCATGGTATCGGTTGCATCAAGACCGCACATAGCTACATTAAAATTCTGAACTAAAAATCTGCACCCTGCACCTAAAGCGCTGCAGAGATCCAGACCCTTCATACCCTCTTTCAGACCAGCTTTTTGAGCCAGGATCATGGAGGATTTAAAACCGCCTACATGGATCTGTTCTCCCATTATCAATTCCCATAGAATTCCTTCCGGACCGTCATAGACACTCTGAACATCTTCTAAAGTAATGTCAATGTGTTTCATCTTAAACTCCTTTGTTAAAAGTCAACATTGAATTAAAATGAATTTCGCGTATAAATTATTCCGGAAAAAAACTAAGGTCAGGCAGATAATAAGAGAGGATTAAAATTCTCGAATTTCCCTGAACCCTGAGATTCTCCCGGAAAATTTCTTAACCGCAGTAACTCTGCGAATCCGCAGGATTCTCAGAAGAACCGCTGGGTGGAAATCCGAATTTTTGTTTTTGTTTTGTAATTCATTAATGAATCTGTTTTTAAATAAATCCTGAATTAATGCTTATTATATAATAAGACGATAATTTTTTAAATTGGTTTCGTAATATAATAAATTTTGCCAAAATATATCAAACTTTTTGCATTTGTTCAGATTTTTCTTTTCATTAACAATAAAATTGATTTTATTCCAGATACATAAAATTGTGTTTAATTGACAGGGGGCAAAAATGACAAGAAGTAATACTTCACGGAAAGTTTTAATTCTTTTATTATCGCTGATCATAATCTTTGTTTTTACAATTCCATGTTACAGCCAGATAAGGGTACGGACAGAACCGAGAATACCCGAAATAAAAGGATATGTTACACTAAAATGTGATTTTCATATGCATACGGTTTTTTCAGACGGTAATGTCTGGCCTCCGATAAGAGCCGGGGAAGCATGGTTACAGGGGCTGGATGCATTTGCGATTACTGACCACATCGAATACCAGCCTCATGATAAAGACGTCCTCAAAAATCACAACAGGTCATTTGATCTGGCTTCAGGAAGTGCAAGAAGTGTTAATCTAATACAAATAAGAGGTTCAGAAATAACAAGGGATATGCCGCCGGGGCATTTTAATGTAATATTCATTAAAGACGCAAATCCATTGGATACCGAAGACTACAGAGATGCTTTAAAAGAAGCTTTTAACCAGGGAGCATTTATTTTCTGGAATCATCCGCCGTTTCCCAACGAAAAAAGGATTTCAGAATGGTTCCCGGAACATAATGAGATATTTGAGAATGGCTGGATGCATGGGATAGAGGTAGTAAACGGTAAATCATACTATCCTGAAGCACATAAATGGTGCCTTGAAAAAAACCTTACAATGATGGGTAATTCTGATGTTCATAATCCGATAAACCTCGACTACGATTTCAATAATGGGGAGCACAGACCCATGACACTGGTGTTTGCAAAAAGAAGGACCAAAGACGGAATAAAAGAAGCACTTTTTGACCGCCGTACAGCAGTTTACCACGGAAATCTTCTTATCGGGAAGGCAAAGTATCTGAAACCCATATTTTATAATTCGATAGAGATCAAAACACCGGAAATCACGTTCAGAGGTAAAAGTGGAAGAAGTATTCAGATCAAGAATAATTCTGATATTTCTTATGAATTGACTGCAGATCGAGAAAATGAATTTATTTCAGGTCCTAAAACGGCTGTTCTTTATCCGGGAAAAACAGTCATATTTAGAATAAGCAGTAAAAGTGAAAATTTAAAAGGTAAAAAGAATATAAGTCTTTCATACATTGTAAAGAATCTTCTGATCGAACCTGAAAAAGGGCTGCCGGTTGAGCTGAAATTCAAGGCAATTTTTATCCAGATCATCATCAAAAATATCAAAATCAGAATCCAGGTCTCTCGGGCGCAC
>JBHPGK010000033.1:0-21494 GCA_042570605.1 Candidatus Zhuqueibacterota bacterium | reverse complement strand
AAATCAGAATCGGAAAATGCTTGATCTCCGGGCAGGTGGCTCGAAGTAGCTACAAAATTGATCCCTGGATCGCGGAGGATCTCACTTCGAAATGATTCAATATTACCTATGAGACTAACGTTCCTGACAGGAATAATCATTACATTTTCCTTATCAAAACCCAGAGACCTGTTCTGAACAAATTTGAGCTGTTTATAGACTGTTACCGTACCGATTATCAATGTAATTGAAATAATAAACTGGAAGAATACAAGGCCTCTACGGAAAAATGATTTTCCCGTTCCTGAACTTTTGTGTCCTTTTATGATTGAGACCGGAGAGAATGAAGACAGATAAAATGCCGGGTATAATCCGGCAAAAAAACCGGCGGTTAAAGTTATTGCCAGAATGATCATCATGTTCTTAGAGCTAAAGACCTGAGCATTTGTAAACTCTTTACCCGATATAGAATTGAAAACCGGTATAATGACCAGGATCAGTAAAATAGCTAAAATCAATGCAATAACTGACTGAAGAACCGATTCGGATAGAAACTGACTCCAGAGCTGCCCCCGGTATGCTCCTAATGTTTTACGCATTCCCACTTCTTTTGCTCTCTTACCTGCCCGGGCGGTAGACAGATTCATGAAATTTATGCATGCAATCAAAAGGATCAGGATCGAGATCGATGCAAATATATAAACAGAAGCGATACTTCCCTGAGGTTCGATCTCCCAGTGTGCTGCAGGATGAAGATGTATATCCGTAACGGGAAGAAGCTGCATCTTGAAATTTAATTCAACATTTCTTCCGGCAAATTCATTCAAAACAGGTGAATAGTACTCATTTAAAAATGATGGAAATTTTTTCTCAAGAGCGGATACTGACGCATCCCTGGATAACAAAACGTAAGTATACAAAAAATTGCCCATCCACCTGTTCATGATTTCCTCAGGAGCTGAAGAAAGGGAAATAAGCATATCGAAGTGGACATGGGAATTATTGGGAATATCTTTAAGGATACCTGTAACTTCAAAATCCTCACTGCCATCGCCCCATTGAATGGATAGTGTTTTTCCAACAGCATCTTTAGTCCCAAAATATTTTTGTGCAGTTTTCCCGGTTAAAACGGCTGTATTGGGTCTGGCAAGTGCAGTCTCCCTGTCGCCTTTTTCAAGGGGGAAATCGAAAATATCCAGAAATGAGTTATCCGCTGCAAACATGTACTGCCTCTGCATTAAATTCTGATGATCTTTTACTGATAACTCCATTCTCCACAATCGGGCACAGCTTAAAATTTCCGGATAAACATTTGCCAAAGTCGGGCCGTATGGTCCGGAGAGAATTGGCCACCTTCCGCTGAAATTTTCACCGTTTACATCACGTTCTACACGAAAAATCCTGTTGGACTTTGAATGAAAACTGTCATAGTTGAGTTCATCCTGAACCCACAAATAAATTGTCATGCATGCTGCAATTCCAATAGCAAGACCTGCCACGTTAATAAATGAGAACAATTTGTGTTTGAAAAAATTTCGGAACGTTATTTTCAGGTAATTAAAAAACATAACAAAACTCCATTGTATTTTTGTTAATAATAATTGCGGTAAAGACTTAAACAGGTGTACCCAGAACCAGGCAATTGCTCTAAAATAACCGGAAGTTTTGCTTTTCGTGTGGAACGTCTCTTCAATGTCCCCGGATAATTCAATGTAATCATCCCGGGGCATTATAAGTCTGAGCAGGCTGGTTAAATATTTTAGTTTAGTGTATCTATTTTTTCCCATATCATTTTCTATTTTAGTGCGAGTTTCATTTCTTCTGTCCATAAGGATTTCTGCACTTCAAAAATATTTTTCAATGCTTTAATTCCTTCAGAGGTTACTGAATATAAAAATTTACTTCGTCCTCCCCTTTCAGCTGTCGGATCACTTTCTATTTTTTTAACATAACCCTTGGATGCAATCTGTTTTAAAGGCTTGTAAATTGAACCGAAAGTCCATTCGTGGCCGGTATCGGAAGTGACCTGTTCCCTTATCGTTACCCCATACGCATCATTTTTCAATTTCCAGATAGCTATTAAAACAATTTCTTCGGAACGTGATAACAGAATCATATTTTTACCTCAATTTGTATGAAAAACGGATACTAATTATCAAAAAAAATGTTTTCCCTGTTAAATATATTAGTATGAAAAATGGATACTAATACTTTAAGAAACGTTATTTTCTGAAAAATGTTTCATGATTTCATGTGATCAGCATAAAACCAAAGTCAGGATATATCGTCCCTTCGGGACTTAAAGATTGTCGGGTATATATTCCAAAAGCTATAATCATTTTATCCCTACGGGATACTTAAATTTTCAGCTAAATGAAAAAATAGTAATTGATTCCCAAAATTTAAACGGTTTAAAAACCAGGAATCAGTTTTTAAATTCAAATATATCACTTTTATTCTATAACTTGATTCATAGAATAAATTTCGGGGGAACTTCAAAATTTCTTCCTCTTGACATTATCAGCAAAAATATATATCTTTTTGCAATTTAAGAACTGTAAAATGAGACATTTCTCTAAAAAAATGATATCATGAAATTGAGGAGGTTTCCATGCGTTTAAAACGGTTTTTTATGATTTCTTTACTTTTAGTGCTGGTTCTTTCTGTAAACTCGGCGTTTGCCCAGACTTTTCCGTATTCACAGGACGACCCTGTCCTGAAACGGATCATCGAACTCGGTAAGACCGACAACCAGGTTATGAAATGGCTGGATATTGCCTGCAACCGTTTCGGCGGAAGATACACAGGTACGGATGCGTATAACAATGCCGCAGAATGGGCGGTATACCAGTTAAAGCAGTTCGGTCTTGAAGCGAAACTTGAAGAGGTCGGTGAAGTGCCGGTCGGATTCAACCGCGGACCATGGTTTGGGAAAATGGTCAAACCGGAGGAAAAGGCATTATATTTCGGCACACCCTCATACACAGCAGGTACGAAAGGCGTCCAGCGCGGTCATGTTGTCATTGCGCCTGAAGACAGTGCTGAAATTCTCACTATGCAGGATAAGTTCAAAAATGCATGGGTACTCATACCCGGTAACAGTAACGGTTTTGCCCGTGACGGACGCAGGGAAACCAGAAAATCATTTCTCGTGCAGACATTGGAAAAATCCGGTGCTCTCGGGACAATTCAGCGATCAGCTGTTCCGATGAGGATTTTAGACGGGAACGTTTCCTCATGGGATGAACTGCCTGTGCTGCCTGATATAAAGCTACAGGATACTCAGTACGATGAAATAAAGGAGATTGTAAAGGAAGGGAAAGAGGTCGAGCTTGAATTTGACATCCGCAACTGGTTTAAAATGGGTCCAGTTAAATACCATAATGTTATTGCGTGGATACCGGGTACCACATACCCTTACGAATATGTGGTCTTGGGCGGACATTTTGATTCATTTGACGGGTCCACAGGCGCTGTTGATGACGGCTCTGGGTTTACCCCGGTAATGGAAGCCGCCCGTCTTATAGTAGAGGCAGGGGGAAGGCCTAAACGTACTATTATTGTTCAGTTATACGCCGCAGAGGAGATGGGACTGGTGGGATCTCATTCATGGGTTGATAGACATGCAAATACGATCCCGAGAATTTCAACTATGCTGGGACGGGACGGCAGCCCAAGTGCTATAACCGGTGTAACCGTACCGCAGTCATGGGCGACTGACTTCGAGAAAATCTCCAAACCGCTAATTAATTTAAATCCTAAATGGCCCTTTCAGCTTAACATAAATCCTTATCCCGGTGCACGTCCGACACGAGCGAGCGGAACGGATGCCGTTGTGTTTGCAGTCGCAGGAGTACCGCTTCTCAGGATGAATACTCAGACCGATTACCAGTACAGGCGGGCATGGCATACCCTCTTTGACACATATAATGAACTAGTACCATACCAGGAACACCAGGAGCACTCAGCACTGGTGATGGCGGTTTTATCATACGGTATTGCAAATCTTGACCATCAACTTTCACGCGAGGACGTTTACCTGCATGACGGTCTGTATGCCGACATTAATACGGATAAAGGCAGAGTAATGGTAAAGCTGGATTATTTTAACGCACCTGAAACAGTGTCGAGTTTTGTTAAACTTTTTGAGGACCCCAATGCACGGCCGGGCAGGAGGAGGTTCCGCGGGCGGCGAAGAGGACCTGCCATAGGAGCATTTACTAAAATTGACTCGAAACGGGCTGCTCATGGAACCATGACAGCTGAACAATATACAGCCCGGGCAGTTCCGGAACTAAAGAAAGAAAAGAATCCTAACCTGACGCACAAAAAAGCAGGCATACTGGGTATGATAGACCCGGTAACTTTCTATCTTACATCACGTGACAAATCGAATTATGATGATAAATATACGCCTATCGGTACCGTTATTGCGGGTTTTGATATAATCAAAACCATCGTTAAGGGTGATTCCCTAAGAGGCGTCAGTATCATACGCGTCGGTCAGAAAGCGGCGGAGTTTAAGTAGGATAAGATTGTTTTTTATTTTCAGGAATTATATATTAAGTGTTTTATCGATGCAGAGTAAAGATGCTTTCCGGCTGATGAAATATTATCTTCAATAGCCTGATTACCAAGTATGGAGATAAGGATAGCTGTATAAAATGTCCTTAAATTATTTCACATTGAAAGCCGGATAAACATCAAAACCCGAATTCCAGAAGAAAAATATTTTTTTCGTCATTTTTTCTTTTTCCAAGAACAGAGAAGGTTTCAGCTGTTTCATCTTCATGTACTAAAAGTTCCATTTCCTCGTTTTCGAATATTTCAGACAAGAATGAAATATGAACAGACCTGATTTTACCCATCTCGCGTCTGCAGGTTTTCAGGATATCTGTACCCCACCTGATATACTCTGTGTTATTTACATGCCCGTTAATATCAACTGCACTGTATGGGATTTTGATACAGTCCATTTTTTTATATTTTTCCCGTGGTCTTAACCGCTTAAGGTTTTTTATAAGCCTGTCCCCTTTTACAGAAAAATTGAGAGCAACTTCATTGAGGTTTTTCGGGCGGTTATCTCCTGCATCTAATATCATCCAGTCACTGCCGGCAGTAAACAGCTCTTTACCCTCACTGTCCAGACCCAAAAACACCCTGCAGGCTTTAAGCCGGTCACGGCCGCTGGGCCATGTCTGAACAGTAAATTTTTCCCTCCATTTCGGAAGCCTTTTAAGCATAATCTTAAAATTTACAAGCACCCAGTAACAGTTCATCTCTTTTAAATTGTCATACCCCCATCCAAGTTTATGCGCATGTTCTGATGCAGATTCCTGTAAATACTGCATCAGAGTATGAATATGTATTTCTCCTGTTGCCTGCGTCTGGTAGGTTTCAACAGCAAAACTCTGTTCATTTTTTTTCATAGCATCCCTTTACTAAAAATAGCCGGCGGATATTCTTTAAAACGCATTTACCACAGAAATAAAATAAGATACAATGCCATCAATATCAATTAAAATAACAAACAAAATTATAAACAATTTTCTTGCAAAAAATCTTAAAAAAGCGTAAATATAGCTTTGCTAATACTGAATAGTGAAATTATAACCTGATGGATTCAGGGGAGGAATTAAATAAATGAAAATTTATCATAGAAATAATCTGAGAACCTTAATAATGCTTACAGTATTATTATTGTTTGTATCATTTTCTTCTGCACAGGAAATTTTCAAATCAGCACAGGAAGGAGACCTGGCAAAAATCAAGGAATTGACAGCGGATAACAGTGAACTGGTTAACGCAAAGGATGACGATTCAAATACCCCCATTTTCTATGCCGCACTGGGCGGACACCTTGATATTATCAAATTTCTTATTGAGAAAAATGCAGAAGCTGATATTAAAAATAAAGACGCAGAAACCCCTCTCCACTATGCGGCTTATGGCGGAAACAATAATGTTGTGCTTTTCTTTGTTCAAAAAGGGCTCGATATTAATGCCCAGACCATCTATGGTTATTCCCCCCTGCATTATGCAGTATTATCGGGTAAAAAAGATGCTGTAAAAACCGTAATTGTTAATGGTGCTGATATTAACTTAAAAAATGGTAGCGGGAATACACCACTGGACCTGGCAATTGAGAATAAAATAAATGATATTGTCAGTTTTCTTAAGACTAAAGGAGCCGAGGAAACTGAAATTCCCGATCCTGTTATTTCACAGCCATATGGAAATATACAGAGGATAAGCCTGCTTTACGCCGGCAAGCCTAACGTGAGCATCTATGCCGGAGAAAACGGGGTGTTATTAATTGATACGGGATATTTCCGCACACTTGAGAAACTCAAAATGTTATTAAAAAACATGAACAAAGGTGAAATAAAATGTATAATAAATACTCATTTGGATTATGACCATAATGGCGGCAATGATATTGCCGGAGATGAAATATGGAAAATTAACCTGGGTAATCTTGAACAGTTCGCTTCAGACGGCAAAATCACTAAAAGCAGTGAAAGCCTGCAGGGAAGATCTGGTGAAAAATTCGACGCCTTTTACACCATGCGTTTCAACGGTGAACAGATCAGGCTTATCCCCTCTCCCGGTATTCACAAGGACTCAGATATATTAATTCATTTTACAGGTTCAAATGTTGTAGTCCTGGGAGACCTGCTGCTTCCTGAATCATTCCCTTCAATAAACGGAAAAGTTGTTGAAGATTACCTTGATTTTCTTGCTAAAGTAATTGACGTTTTTCCTGAAGACGCAATTTTCATAAGCGGTCATGGCGGCGATAAAACAATGCAGGAAATAAAGGAATACAGGGATATGTTATCAACTTCGGCAGAAATTGTTAAAGCCGGCATGAAAGCCGGTAAAAGCGCAGATGAGATGAAAAAAGAAAATATTCTAAAAAAGTATGAATCGTATAATACGTTTATCCCGGAACTTAATACGGATTTCTGGATAGATATTGTTTGTCAATATTACAAGGATAAAAAATAAGATAACAGGCCACGGATTAGACTGATTTACACTGATTAATTTCTTTTATTTCCTATCAGTGTTGATCCGTTCCATCCGTTTTATCTGTGTTCTATTTCAAATAGTCCGGTTTTAATTGATCTATAACCTTTGTATCCACCCAGTAAATATCTGCACCCCATCCGTACATTGGACCTTTTTTCAAAGCAATTATCTCATCAAATGTCCTTTTCTTCTCTGACCAGGTCTCACCTTCATATCTCCAGCTTACAAAAAACAGATACCTGCCGTCCCGTGTGATTCGCGGCATCCAGTCTGAATTATCGGAGTTCACATTAGCACCGAGATTGACAGGGTCATCCCAGGTACCGTCATCTTTTCTAAAGCAGACATAAATATCCTCTGCTCCAAATCCGCCTTCCATTCCTCTTATTGTTACCAACATATAGGTCTCGTTCGGGTCAACAACACCACCAATGGTTAACAATTCTGGATCAACCGGTAAATTGATAAGTTCGGGTTCGGTTAATTCTCCATTTATGAACTTCGAACAGAAAGTTTCGAAAAGAAGTTTACCCTCGTTTACAGTCCGCCTTTGAAAATATAAATTCCCGCTTGCAGCTACGGAAGCAAGATACTCGTCTTTATCAGAAGTATTAATAAAATGTCCAAGTTTTCTTGGAATTCCGATGCCATCCTCACTTCTGTCCAACACCCATATGTTGCTTACCCTGGATGGTTCTCCGCTTCCGCCTAAAGGACGGCGTGAACCAAAATAGATTTTCTTCTCATCGTGCGAAAAAGTTGCGGCTCCGTCAGGATAATTTCCCGAAAAAGGTGCCAGTTCGGGTTTAGTCCATTTTCCACCGACCTCTTTCATGGTTCCAATAATTCCGTATGGTCTTCCGGCTACCCTGAAAAATATTTCTGTCCCTTCATAGTTAAAACCAGGACCTGCATCATCATGGAGTCCCGTTGAAATTATCCCAGGTGCAAACATTTCAGCTTTTTTTCCCGGCGGTTTCTGTCCCAGATATGGACCTTTTAATACGGGAAATTGATCGGCTTTTTCCTGAGAGTATAGCGAAACAGTACAGCTCAAAATGCAAAAAATAAAGCAGACAATCTTCCTATACAGCGTCATATTACCTCCAAAAGATTTCGAAATAAAACTGTATATTATGTTTATATACGACTCTAATAACTAGAGGTTCCACAAACATTTTTCATTTACTGATGAAAAATCTTCCCAAAAATCTTTTAAATTTACAGTAAAATCCCGTCCCTTAAACAAAGACTCTCAAAAAAGGCTTGATTAACTTAAAAGTATAACTTATTTTTTATCAAATTTTAATATCATATCCTGGCTGCAATCATCCCAATATAGAGGAATCATTATGAAAAGAATTAAATTAATAACCGGATACCGATCTTTGTTTATGTTTAAATATACTTCGGTTTTTTGCTTTTTTCTTCTGTTTGCATTCATATCATGTTCCCGGGAAAAACAATGGATCAGCCTCTTTAACGGCAAGGACCTGACCGGATGGAAAATCAAAATTTCCGGACACGATTTAAATGACAATTACAAAAACACTTTCCGCGTGGAAGACGGAGTTCTGAAAGTTTCGTATGATAACTATGAAAATTTCGACAGTAAATTCGGGCATATTTTTTATGATAAAAAGTTCTCACATTATATCATCCGCGTGGAATACAGGTTCACCGGAGAACAGGTGCCGGGAGGACCCGGATGGGCATTCCGGAATAACGGCATTATGCTGCACTGCCAGTCAGCAGAAAGTATGGGTAAAGATCAGAACTTTCCCGTATCGATCGAGGCACAGCTGCTTGGCGGGAACGGAGTAGACGAACGCCCGACAGGTAACGTTTGCACTCCCGGAACGCATGTTGTAATTGATGGTAAACTTGTAACGAAGCACTGCATTAATTCAAGTTCCAAAACTTATCATGGGGACCAGTGGGTTACAATGGAAGCCGAAGTGCACGGCAATTCAAAGATTTTTCACAGGGTAAATGGTGAGGTGGTTTTTGAATACGAAAAACCGCAGCTCGATGAGAAGGATGCCGACGCTCAAAAACTGATCGGACAGGGTCAAAATATAATGTTAAGCGAAGGGTACATATCGTTACAGGCAGAGAGCCATCCTATAGAATTCCGCAAAATTGAGCTGCTTGAACTGGAAGAGGAACGGTAATGATTGTAATTTTTCAAATTTAAAAAAAACGCGGATTTAAAAAAGGAATTTTTATGAACCTTGGAACCGTAAAGGAATTCAGCCCTCAAAAATTTTTCGGATTCATCGAACAGGATGACGGGAGTGATATATTTTTTCACGGTAGTGATATTGAACCGAAATGGCAGGGAAAAATTGGTGCCGGTGACCGTGTTCAGTTCGATATACTGACAGATATAAAGGGACTAAAGGCAATTAAAGTCCGAAAGATCTGATCTCCATTTATTAAACCTGAATCCGTGTTTTCGGTGGTCTATAGTTCATTCTTTCTCAAACGGGATAATATCCCAATTCTCAATCAGTAACATTTTCTTTTTATTTACACTCCAGTATACCTTATTGATCTTTAATTCATGATATCCGGCAGAAATATTTTCAACAGGGATATCTGTTGTAAGAACCTTCTGATCAGTTTCAACTTTATTTATTATATACCAGTTCAAACCGGATACATTTTCCCCATCTATATTTAGTTTTAACAGGTCAGTTAATTTAACACCGGAACTATCAGGTACTATTTCGAATTCTTTCTTTAATTCGGATTTTTCTTCTAATTTTTTTATAGTAAACAGATCTTCTTTATAATAACCTATGAACAATTCAATTTTATTATCCCTGATCTGAAATTTATCTATTGCTGCTTTTGGAATTCTTAGATCCTGATCTCTCAATTCATCATATTGATTTTTGTTCAGACTGGTAATATTATTCAACGAAGAAATCTTTCTGCCTTTTTTATTTGAAAAATCAAACCTGGTAATATCAGAAAACGATATCAGAAAAATAACCAGAAAATATGATATAAAAATAAAACCGGTTTTTAATTTACCGAGATTGGTAGCATAGGTTTTAAGCAGGTTGGAAAAAATGAAATTGTTTGTCTTCTGTTTAGTTTTGGTATATTTCCGTCTTTTATCTGTTATTATTAAATAAACACCTAATATGATCCCCACAGGAATAATTAAAAATAGAATAACTATTCTTATAATTTCGGGATCCAGACCAACAATGAATAATAATATCATTGGGATCCACATAAGCGCAAAAGATAGAATTACCATAACAGAGGAAAAAGTAAAAGAGAATAATAAACTGCAGATCTCTTCAAGTTTAATAACAAATTTTTCAGGTTTGTCGAATTCAACCTGCCTCATTTTCAGGCTCAATTTCTCTTTTTTTACTCCATCCGGAAACACATAGCTTAACCCTACAAATCCTGTCCATAAACCCCGTAATATCAAATGAATGACCAGAATGATCTTTAGTCCTGTAAAAACAAATACCGAAATTATATAAGAACCGTATGCAAGTGCACCTGTTACTGCATAATCCTGGACCAGCATACCGAAAAAATTGTATACATGCTTTGACAGGATAAAGATAAATGTTAGAGTGATCCCTGATATTAGTATCTCAGGTTCCCAGCTCTTTTGCTGAACATCGATCAGCCATTTTGGAGTTTTACTTTCAGTCATACGATACCCCTTTACTATCCTTTATTTGTCATTATTAGGCTTGTCCTGAGCGAAGAGAAGGAACTGACAGCCTGCCCCGCGTGTCCGCCTCTGGTGTGGATTCCTCGGGGAAGCAATTTATCTATTATTTACTCAAATTCCGTCATAGAGGTAGTAGATAGCGACGCTTCGCTCGCTATGACATAATAGAAAGTGTCATTGCGAGGCGAGAAGCAACAGCCTGTCCCGGTTTACCGGGAAAGCAATCTATAGGCTACGGAGAATAATGAGGGCACGGCACGCCGTGGCCCCTACAATTCACCCTATGCCCTCTGCTCTTTGCTCTATGCCCTTTGCCGCTATGCCCTTTGCTCTATGCCCTTTACTTCTTTTTCAGTCCCTTAGCCGTCCTGTCTTCCAGCGGCGGCGCCGGTGTTTTCTTCGGCGGATTTGTTTTCAGAAGTTTCATTACTTCTTCCACCACTTTCTCGATCTGCGGGTCACGCCCTTTAACCAGCATATTGGGATCATCAAGCACTTCGAAGTCCGGGGACACGCCTTCACCTTCCCAGAACCAGTGTCCGTCATTATCATAGAGCCTTGCTCCCGGTACAGTGATCCCTCCGCCATCGATCAGCATGTGACCGGTGGCAGGACCAACAAGAATACCCAGTGTACGCTCGCCTACGATCGGTCCGGCTTTTAATTCCTGAAAAGCCCACGGCAGTCCGTCGCCTCCCGAACCTGCCCAGCCGTTTATCAGCATACCTACGGGGCCCGTATTGGTCTTTATCGGGTAAATATGATCTCTTCCGTGCCGCCAGTGCAGATTATACACAACCGGTCTCTGAAGCAGTTCCAGAAAACGGTCGGCTAACTGCCCGCCCCCGTTAAATCGTTCATCGATTATGAATCCTTTTTTATCCAGCTGTCCGTAATACATTCTCACCAGTTCCAACTGCCCGCGCCCGGCTGTATTGGACATATATACGTACCCGAGCTTACCGTCCGAAAGTTTATCTACCATTTTCCGGTTGTTTTCGATCCATTCCAGGTATCTCAGGTTGACCTCCTGACCCGGTGTCAGGCATTTGACAACAAAATATTTAATATCCTCTTTTTTACCGGTCCGGCTGACGGCTAAAGAGACTGTTTTGCCTGAAAGTCCTTCAAAGGCAGCATATGGGTCTTTCCGGGGATCCAGCCCAACTCCATTTACAGACAGGATATAATCGCCTTCCTTAACATCCACACCGGGGTGGTCAAAAGGAGACCGTACTTCCGTATCCCACACCGCCGGAATAACAATACGTTTGACCCGGTACATATCATTTTTCAATTCCCAGTCGATCCCCAGAAATCCTGTTCTTATGGATGAAACACTTTCAACATCCCCTCCCCTGGTATAGGTATGCCCGGCGCTCAGTTCTGCCGCCAGATTTGACTGTATAAAGCTGACATCCCAGCGGGTGCGCGCATCTTCTATCAAAGCTCCGTATCTGTCCCGCATTTCCTCCCAGTCTACTCCCTGCATATTGGGATCATAGAAGAAATCACGGTACCTGCGCCATGCATCGGAAAATATCTGGCGCCACTCTTCCTTCGGCACCAGGTTCATCACAAGACCGCTTGTTGGGACCGCTTTTTCTATCTTTTGATTAGGCGCCGGTTTGATTATCCCGTATTTCCCTTTGCTTAAAACTAACAGGGATTTCCCGTCCGCCGTTACTGAAATCCTGTTCACATCGGATATAATAGTCTTTTCCTCTCTCTCCTCGAGGTCATAATAGATCAGTGAAGATGACCTTGATCCCGATCCCGTATTGGGAAACCTGAGATATACCAGTTTGCCTTCAAAAGGTATCAGTCCTCCTATATTTCCGGCTTTGGGCGGAAGAATAACAAGTCTTGCCTCAAGGTTGTCAAAGTCCACCTTGACAGAAACTTTAGAAGTATCCTTTTTTGATTTTTTTTCATCTTTTTTCACTTCATCATTTTTTGGATAAAGAAGCGATTTTATATCCTTAGTTAAACTTATTGAAGCGATCTGAGTGGAATTGGGATATATCCATGTGCCGTCACCCATATCTGAGTATGCGGCGGAAAGGTTTCGATTGGTAATATAAAAAAGGTATTTACCGTCGGTACTGAACACAGGATCCGTATCTTCATAAAAACCGCTGCTAACCTGAAAAGATTTTTTATTCTCCACATCATACAGGAAGATCGCATTATTAGCGTTGTCCAGACCTTTATTAAATGTCAGCCATCTGGAATCAGGCGACCAGGCAATTGAATAACCGAAACGCCCTCCGTGACCCACGTTCCAATTTGTATTCCCGGCAATTGTGATCTTTTTACTTTCCACATCGAGGACGGAAATGTCATTTTTCTCATCTATGAATGTTAGTTTTTTACTGTCGGGAGACCAGAATAATGTATATCCAAACCCTTTTTTCCGGTTTGTCAGTTTTTCCGGTTCCGAACTTCCACCGGCTTCCTGCAGGTATATCTCGTATTCACCTGAGCGGTCACTCCAGTAAGCAATATGTTTCCCGTCGGGTGACCATGCGGGATTCTGGTCAAATGCGCCGCTGGATTTAGTCATATTTATAACATATCCTTCTTTTACAGGCACATTGAAAAGTTCGCCGCGTGCTTCGAAAACAATACGTTTCCCTTCAGGAGCAGCAGTCATATTACTGATCCGGCTGCCGACATCTTTGGACTTGGGCATTTCTACGGACAGGTCACTTACAATATTCACTTTAACCGGCTTGTACTGCTGACTATTCAGATCCATCAGGTATAATTCACCGCCGGCTTCAAAGACTATATCCCTTTTTCCAGCCGACATATGGGAAATGTCAAAATCATTGAATTTAGTAATTTGCGCTGACTTTTTCGTTTTTGTATCATATACCCAGATGTTAAGGCGCATATTATCAGCCCGGTCGGACAGAAAGTAGACCTTATCACCTGCCCATGCGGGTTTGCCGTCATTTGCATTGTTATTCGTAATGTTTACGGCACTGTTTTTACGCAGATCGTATATAAAAATATCAGAGGCTAAACCTCCCCTGTAACGCTTGAACGGATAGTTCTCCGTGATCTTGGTAATATAAGCCAGATAATTTCCATCGGGTGAATAAGCCGCTAATTCTCCATACGGCACCTTTAATTTCTCCGGCAGTCCCCCTTCTTTGCTTACCAGGTAAAACTGTCTGAAAGACTGACGTCCGCTTTCACGTCCTGAGGCAAACAGGATACGTTTCCCGTCAGGATGCCAGTCGACCATCCTGTCGACGTGTGATTGATAGGTGATCCTCGTTGGAACGCCCCCCAATGCAGGCATAACATAGACGTCCTGGTTGCCGTTATAACTTGCCGTGTAGGCTATAGATTTCCCGTCAGGTGAAAACCGGGGCCAGGATTCTTCACCCGGTGAATGTGTAACCTGGACGGCATTTCCTCCGGTCTTTGGCATCACCCATATATCGCCCCCGTATACGAACGTGATCTGTGTATCCGATACATCCGGATAACGCATCAGCTTTGCGCTGATCTGGCTGTATGTGCTGCTGAATATGAACAAAACACAAAATAATGTCAGTAATTTTTTCATCTCATCTCCTATGAATTAATTTTTTGTTTTTTTTTGAAAATATAAGAAAATTTCTTCAGAAATTAAGTTTGTTTCCTAAAAATACAGCGAGGGCATAAATACCCACGCTGAATACACCAAAGACGGCTAAAGCCGCCTGCAGCCCCATTTATGGGGCTTTTAGCATTCAGCGTGACGGTTTACCGTCTCGCATTCTTCAGCAATTTATATCTTAATGGCTTTTTTTCATTCCCATCAAAGAACCAATACTTAAAAACGGCTTACATAAACCAATAAAAAGAAAAATAATAAAGCAAATTTACTAAAGAAATTTATTAATGTAAATGGTTTTTGAAAAGTCTCATTTTCCTCTCGCAGAAACATCTAAAATCTTACCACGAAGGATGCGAGGGCATAAATACCCTCGCTGAATGCGGAAAGCCCCGCTCTGCGGGGCTGATGAATTATATTGAGTCCCATTTATGGGGAAGACTTGTCCTGGATGTGATTTGTTTTTAATGTAGAGACGCTTCGCTCGCTATGACATACCACGAAGCTGTCATTACGAGGAGTCCTCCGAGGACTCAGGGGACGACGTCGTAATCTGCCGATATTTTGCACAAATTTTTGAAATGGTGGTTTGATATCCCCCCGAGCACTCGAGATTCGGAATGTCAACTCCTAATAAAAAACGGGGAAATCCAGGTTCTAATAATAACTTGACTAAATCAAATCTATCTCTTATTTTTTAACAAATTTCCTTCAAACTATTTTAGCGGTTTACTGGATTTGAAAACCGGGAGCATTTTTATGAAAATAATCAAATTGTTGTTTGTTTTTCTATTCTTTTGTACAGCTAACGCATCAGCCCAGAAAATAGATGTTTATAAAAGACCGGTTCAGGTGGAAAGAAGCCACGATTTTGATGCGCAGCATTACAGGCTGAAACTCTCTTTTGACCTTGAGAAGAAAGTACTCTCAGGCGAGAACAGGGTTACATTAAAACCGCTGAAAAACGATTTTACTGAATGTATTCTCGATGCGGAGGAACTCTTTGTTACTGAGGTAAAAAATTCCCGGGATATACCTCTCAAGTTCAAACAGACAGATCAAAAACTTTTTGTATATTTCTCCAAAGCTTTCAGCTATGGCGAGGAAATTGAATTCACGATAAAATATTATGCAGAAGATCCGAAGAAAGGATTTTTTTTCAGTGACGAAACTCCTTTCAATCCAAAGATGGTTTCTACCGATTCCTGGCCCAATGAAGCCCGGCACTGGTTTCCCTGCTACGATTATCCTCATGATAAAGTTACCATGGAGCTGATCGCCACTGTAAAAGAACCTAATAAAGTCCTGTCCAA
The DNA here is from genome assembly GCA_042570605.1 of Candidatus Zhuqueibacterota bacterium. GTDB lineage: Bacteria > SM23-31 > SM23-31 > JBHPGK01 > JBHPGK01 > JBHPGK01. The sequence continues at coordinate 5,845 of JBHPGK010000033.1, read as the reverse complement.
CGGCAGGCTGGTAAGCGTAACGGAAAATAAAGAAAAGAATACGGTTACATACCACTGGCATCAGGAAAAGCCTCATTCGACCTACCTGTCCATGGTGGCCATCGCACCGTTTGCGGTAATTAAAGATTCTCTTGGTTCTCTCCCTGTCAATTACTGGGTGTACCAGAAAGATGAGGAGGATGCACGCCGGATATTTAAAAAGACACCTTATATGATAAATTTCTTTAATAAAATTTACGGCTATGAATACCCATGGGCAAAATATGACCAGGTGGCAACACCAACACAGGGAGGAGGCGCCGAGGCAACTTCTGCAACTATACTTGGGCAGAATGTGATATGTGATGAGAAAGGTGATAAAGATTTCTCCTGGGAAAGGATCATTGCTCATGAGATAGCACACCAGTGGTGGGGAGACCTTATAACCCTGAGGACCTGGTCTGAAACCTGGCTGAACGAGAGCTTTGGCACTTACTCGGATTATCTCTATACACGGTTTGATAAGGGTGAAGATGAAGGAGCCTTTGCACTCCTGGGTAAAAAGAATTCTTATTTAAACGAGGCGCATAACAGGTATATTCGTCCAATTGTGTTTAACCGTTACGAACACCCCGGGCAAAATTTTGACAGCCATACGTACCCAAAAGGCGCCTGTATTCTTCATATGCTGCGGTTCATTTTGGGGGATGAACCGTTCTTCCGGACCCTTAAACACTTTCTGCATAAACACGAGTTTCAACCGGTGGATACCCATGATTTTATGACAGCTGTAAAAGAGGTGACGGGGCAGAATATGGACTGGTTCTTTGAGCAGTACATTTTCAAGCCGGGTCATCCGGTATTCGATGTCAGTTATAAATGGGCTGAAAATAAAGTCCAGTTAAAAGTCAAACAGGTACAGGATTTTTCCGCGGGTATCCCGGTATATAAGATCCCGGTGAATATAGGTATTACAACCTCCGATAGCAAAGTCACAAAAAAAGTCTGGATAGAACAAAAGGAAGAAATATTTGAATTTCCCGCTGAAGAGAAACCTCTTCTGGTCCGGTTTGATGAGGGAAACTATCTGCTGAAAGAGTGGACATTTTCAAAAAGTCCCGAAGAACTCCTCTACCAGCTTAAAAATGATGACGTTATTGGAAAGATGTGGGCTGCTTCGGAGTTGGTAAAGTTTGAAGAATATCCCAATGTGTTTGAGGAATTATCAAAAAGTACGCTGAATGATCCCTTCTGGGCTGTCAGAAGAAGTGCGTTGGAAGCTCTGGGTAAATTTAAAACGAAGGTGAATATTGACCTGCTGAAAAAAATGTGCGAAGATAAAAATTCAAAGGTCAGATCTTCAGCATTTCGGATCCTTGGAGATACCGCAGATCCGGAATTGACATCTTACCTTAAGGAACAATTTAAATCTGACGACAGCTACCTTGTTCAGGCAGAAATTTTGCGTTCGCTTGCTAAATGCAGTGACAGATCATTGGAAGCATTTCTGAGAAATGCAGCTGAAATGAAGTCTCCCAGGGATATTTTAAAAAGAGCTGCAGAGTGGGCATGGAAAGAAATTCTGAAATAAATGTAAACAGAAATTTAGTTTGATATAAGTTCAAAAACAAAATAATTGGTAAATTCATAAATATAACAGTGGATTGGGATTTTTGTTGGGCTTAGTAAAACAGTGAAAGCCTCGATTTGTCATTCCAGCGCAGGCTGGAATCCAGATAACATGGAAAATGAAAAAATATTTCGTTTATATACATGCTCTCAACATGAAAAAGATACAAAAATTGGGACGTGAGTCTGGAAATAAGATACATCTTAGAATTCAATCCAAACTAAAATGATTAATTTTGAGAGTTGATTTGAAAAACATAAAAGAAAAAACTGGATTCCAGCCTTCGCTGGAATGACACTCAATAAAACAGGAGTATTATCATGAAAAGAAAGATTTTTTCAATAGTATTTATAATACTTTTCGGTTTTTCAGCAGTATCGGTCGGAGGAATATTTGATAAGGCTGAATATAAAGCAAGAAGAGCAAAGTTAATGAAATCTATCACCGATGGAATTGCGGTAATTATCGGTTCGAATGAAGCAAAGCAGAACAGTAATTTTATATATTTCACCGGTGTGGAGGAACCGTTCTCTATACTGATCATTGATGGAATGAAAAAGGAAAGTATTTTATTCCTTCCTTCAGTAGAGTCCGGACAAAAAATCAGAGAAGCAACCGGCATTGAAAGAGTAATGCCGATCTCCCGGCTTGCCCGGTTTCTTAGTTCATACCAGTCTCAAACAGATATTTTTTATACTCCTTTTAACAGGGATGATTCGGGATATGTACCAAAAGGGCTGTTAGACCCCGATAACAGACCATCAAGAGAGCAGAATTTTATCGCCCAAATCAAGGAAAAATTTCCAACTTTCAGGTTTAAGGACCTGAGCCGTGCAATAGGCAATTTGAGAGTTATTAAAAGCCCTGCAGAGATCGAGGTAATGAGGGAATCGGCAAGAATATCAAGTTTGGCTCACATAGAAGTTCTGCGGTCGGCTAAACCCGGAATGTATGAATGGGAACTTGAGGCAATTTTTGAATATACGATTAAAAGACTTGGCGGACAGGGTTTCGGTTATAACCCGATTATTCCTTCTGTTCCGGAATGGTATGATTCTCATTACTCTGAGAATTCCAGGAAGATACTGGACGGTGATATAGTAATGCCGGATGTCGGCGGAGAATATCAATATTATGTGGTAGATATCTCAGCAACATTTCCGGTAAACGGGAAATTCACCCCTGAGCAGGCACGCCTGAACAGGATAATCTGTGCTGTCGAAGACGCTATGCAGAAGGTTTTCCGGCCCGGCATCAGGAGTATTGATATGAAAGCGGAAGTCGAGGCAATTGTTGCTAAACAGGGTTTTGACATGGACAAGGAAGGGGTATATAGAATTGAAGCTAATCACTGGATCGGGCTTGACGTGCATGATGTTATCGGCACCGGTCCCTCTTCGAGAACCTCATACTTTAAACCGGGAATGGTACTTGCCAGTGATCCTGCAATAAAGATCAGGGATAAAAATGGTAAAGTGATCGATGGTGTAAAGATAGAAAATACCATTTTAATAACTGAGGACGGATGCGAAAACCTGACTCATCTTGTTCCGAGAACAGTTGAAGATATTGAAAAAGTTATGGCAGAAGAAGGAATTTATGATATTCTCAAAAAGAGGAAAAGGTGAAAGGTCCGGTTCATGTTATTATTCAAGGGAATAAATGGATAAAAGAAACATTTTGAGAACTATCAGGTAAAAAACCAAAAATATATTTTGCATGCATAATTAAACTGGATTCCCGTTTTCACGGGAATGACACAACATGAATAATAACAAAGAAATAGAAACTGTCATTCCTGCGCAGGCAGGAATCCAGGAATTTATAATTTTGATAAATTCGCTTAATTATTGTCGCAGTCGAAGGTGTTCTTTTCACCTTCGACACATGAATTAGTTAGATCAAACAAACTCAGGATACAAGATCCATGACAAAGACCTTAGATGTGAGTGTTAATCAGAGATTTTCATCAGGTTTAGGATTTCTGCTAAGTGTATTAGGGATCGCGGTGGGAACAGGAAACATCTGGAGGTTCCCGAGAATAGCCGCTCAAAATGGCGGCGGTGAAGGTGCAGGCGCATTTCTCATTGCATGGGTTGTGTTTTTATTCCTCTGGGCTATTCCGCTGATCATTGCAGAGTATGCCCTGGGACGCAAATACCGGCAGGGTGTGATCGGTACATTCATAAAAGCCGCAGGCAAAAATTTTGCATGGATGGGCGCATTTGTCACATTCGTCGCTACTGCTATTACGTTCTTTTATTCTGTTATTGTCGGGTGGTGCATTTATTACTTTATCCAAATGCTCACGAGTCCCCTGCCATCCTCAACTGAAACTGCAGTGGAGTTGTGGAATAACTACCAGAGCGGCGGCTGGCCCCTGATCTTTCATGGAATTACAATGGGATTGGGAGCAATTGCGATCTGGAAAGGGATCACTTCGATCGAACGGATAAATAAAATCCTGATCCCGATATTATTTCTTATAATTGTCATTTCTGTTGTCAGGGCATTAACTCTGCCGGGATCATGGGACGGGATATCATACCTTTTTAACCCGGAATGGAGTCAATTAACAAAACCGAAGATATGGCTGGAAGCTTTGACCCAGAACGCCTGGGATACCGGAGCCGGGTGGGGACTTTTTCTTACTTATGCAGCTTATATGAGGAAAAAAGACCGGATCATAAAAAATGCATTTGTCACGGGGATCGGTAATAATATGGTCTCATTAATGGCGGCTATGATGGTATTTGGAACTGTCTTTGCAGTTCTGCAGACTGAAATGGGAATGACACAGCCGGAAATTCTTGATATAATGAAAACAAGCGGCCCCGCATCAACAGGACTGACATTTATCTGGATGCCTCAGCTTTTTGCACGGATGTTTTTCGGACATCCGGTCGCTGTCCTTTTCTTTTTAGGCCTCTCTTTTGCGGGTTTTTCATCTCTCATAGCCCAGCTTGAACTCCCTGCACGGGTTTTTATAGATGCAGGTGCAAAACGTTCAACCTCAATTTTAATGGTCGTGGTCATCAGTTTCCTGTTCGGAATACCTTCTGCGGTCAATTTAAATATTCTTGCTAATCAGGATTTTGTATGGGGAACGGCATTGATGCTGGCAGGGGCTTTTGTTGCTTTCATGATGATAAAGTACGGGACTGCCGTGATCCGTGAAAAGGACCTGATCGATAAAAACGACTGGAAACTGGGTAAATGGTGGGATATTGTCATTAAATTATTTGTCCCGATTGGTGCACTGGTATTACTGGTGTGGTGGCTGTCGCAATCGGCTGCTGTTGAACAGTGGTACAACCCGTTTAACTCTTACAGCATTATGACATGTTTATTTCAGTGGGCAGTTATGTTGAGTATCTTCGTAGCTTTGAACCGCTGGATCATAAAGAAATATAATAAATAGAAGAAGGCTGAGGCTAAGGCTGAGAAGAGAAACTACACGAGATTCCCAATCGAGTCGGGAATGACACAGTAAGGGTACTGTCATTGATAAAATAAGAAAGCGGGCATCCTATTCAAGTTATTATATTAATATAATAACCCACTCAAGAAAGGAGGCCCGCAATGAACTTTATAATAGGTTTAGATGCGCACAGTAAGTACTGTGAATTTGCTGTTTATAATAAAAGTAAAAAATTAGTAGAATGCAAGAGAATTGACACAACGGAAAAGGATTTGACAGAGTACGTAAGGAGATTTAAGAATCCGAAGATAATAATATATGAAGAGAGTACCATGGCGCAGTGGTTATATACGATATTTTTACCATATTTTGATGATGTAATAGTATGTGATCCGCGAGTAAATTTTTTGATAAACAAGAGTGAGCAGAAGAATGATCAAATTGATTCAAAGAACCTGGTGAAGTTGTATTTAAATAATTCTATACAGAGGGTATATCATACAGATAGTGATATATTGGAATTAAAGAGATTAGTAATACAATATCATTCGCATGTAAAAGACGGCACAAGAAAGAAGAACCAGATTAAAGCCAAGTACAGGGAGAATGGTATAACGACAGATACAAGTAAAGTATACAGTAAAAAGCACTATAAGGATTTTTTTGAAAAGATAGAGAGTTCGTCGAGCAAATTTATAATAATGAGTTTAATGAGAAGTTTATACAGGTCGAAGAAAGAGGCAGATAGGATTAAGAAAGCTATGATCAGGATGTCAAAAAGATATAAAATAATCAAAGAATTTTTAAAGATCCCC
>JBHPGK010000032.1:0-21837 GCA_042570605.1 Candidatus Zhuqueibacterota bacterium | reverse complement strand
GTTGGAAAATCCATCACTTTAGAATTAGGGGAAGACCTTGTAAAGTTTGAGGTTACAGGTGTTCTCAAAGATATACCTGTAAATTCGCATGTCCATTTTGATGTATTGATCTCCATATCAACTTATCCTGAAACTCAATTTGCCCAATGGAGAAGCAATTATTTATATACTTATGTGCTTATTCGGGATGGTACTGATAAAAACATTCTTGAAGAAAAACTGAAAATATTTGTTGATAAATACTTAAAAGTTAACTACGGGGATTTGCTGGTAGGAAATGCAGATATTCATGATGTTCTGAAAATGGAATTGTTTCCTGTTACGGATATACATCTTCATCCAAAAATCAACCAGGAAATTGAAGCACAGGGAAATATAACATCTGTGTATATATTCTCTTCTATTGCACTCCTGATACTGGTAATTGCGTGTATAAATTTTATGAATCTGTCAACTGCCCGCGCCAATAAAAGAGCAGCGGAAGTTGGTCTGCGAAAGACAATTGGTGCAAACAAAGGTCAATTGAGAGCTCAATTCCTTGCAGAATCTGTATTTTTGGCGATAATTGCTCTATTATTGTCGGTTGTTTTGACATCAGGTTTTATACATTTATATAATTATGTTTTTAATGATACTTTATCTGTCTCTTTACTTTTACAGGCAAAAAACCTGATTATCCTTCTTGGAATAACTGCTGCTGCCGGTTTTTTTTCCGGGCTTTATCCTGCATTTTATATGACAAGATTTGAGGCTGTCCAGGTTTTAAAAGGCAGTGTTCTATCGGGTAAAGGCAAGTCTGCTTTCCGAAGAAACATGGTGGTAATTCAATTCATTATATCGATCACAATGATCATCGGGATGTTCACTATTTATAAACAGATGAGATATGTACAGACAAGAGACCTTGGTTTTGACAAGAATAATCTGGTTGTCCTTTCAACAAGGGGAAGATCAATTGCCCAGGGATTTGAAGGATTTCGAAATGAACTTATGAGGAATCCAAAGATCGAATCAGTATCTGCTTCATTTAACAGCCTCGGCCAGAGAACATATTCCAATACAAATATCCGTGATCCACTTGCTGAATCCGACAGATCACACAGCATATACACATTATTTGTCGGATATGATTTCTTCACCACTCATAAAATGGATGTAATTGAAGGGAGAGGATTTTCAAGAGAGTTCATTTCCGATACATCTGCTGTACTGCTTAATGAAGCAGCTGCTAAAAAATTTGGCTGGAACACCGACATAGCTGTAGGCAGACAGGTTTATGCATTTAGAAACAGTCCTTTTAATGTTATCGGTGTAGTAAAAGATTTCAATTACAGGTCTTTAAGACAGGAAATAGAACCGCTGATAATTTTACTTGCACCGAGTTTTATCAGAAACATAACTGTAAGAATTCAACCGGATGACATAGCAGGAACTCTCGGTTTTATCAGACAGCGGTGGGCAGAAAATTATCCTTCAGAACAGTATAATTACAGTTTTATGGATGAAAGCATCGATCAATTATATGAAAATGACAGGAAAATGCAGAATATTTCTTTTATGTTTTCTTGTTTTTCAATATTTGTAGCATGTCTCGGCCTTTTCGGACTCGCTGCTTATACAGCGGAGGTAAAGATGAAAGAAGTCAGCATCAGGAAAGTTTTGGGAGCATCTATCCCAGATATATTCAGGATGCTGTCAAAAGAATTCATTATTCTTGTTATTATTTCGACTGTTATAAGCTGGCCCATTGCTTATTATGCGGCAAATAAGTGGCTGCAGGATTTTGTGTATAAAACTAACATAGGAATTATGACTTTTATAACAGCTTCGATCGCAGCATTGATCATCACTTTTATTACTGTCAGTTTCCAGGCGATAAAAGCAGCAACATCAAATCCGATTGACAGTTTGAGAAATGAGTAATAAAGTCTAAATGTAAAATGAAGAAGTCAAAATTAATAAAACCGCCAAAAATCGCAGCATGGCTTTTAAAAAGACTCTCATCTAATTATAACAATACTGCTGTACAGGGTGACCTGGAAGAAGAATTCTACATGATTTGTGAGGAAAAAAGTTTAGGCAAATCAAAAAACTGGTACAGATTACAGGTGGTAAAATCTTTACCAAAAATATTTAAACATAAAATATACTGGAGTTTTACTATGTTTAAAAATTATTTAAAAACCGCATTTCGAAACATCAAAAGACAAAAGGGATATTCCATTATCAATATTTCGGGTTTAGCACTGGGGATAGCTTGCTGTACACTTATATCTGCATATATTTTTAATGAACTTTCCTATGACAGGTATCCTGAAAATTCCGACAGGATCTTTAGAATTTTAGTACAAGGTAACTTTTCAGGCAGGGATGTAAATATGGCAATAGTACCAGCACTTGCTGCACCTGCATTATTAAATGATTTCCCTGAGGTTTCAAATTCAACAGGTTTATTTAAATCCAACCAGATAATGTTGAGTTTTGAGGATAAAAAGTTTTACGAATCGAATGTTTTATACGCATATAACTCAATTTTTGAAATGTTCTCATTTAAAATGATCAATGGGGATATTAAAACAGCTTTGAAAGCACCATTCTGTATAGTGTTAACTGAAAAAACAGCAAATAAATATTTCGGTAATGAAGACCCAATAGGAAAAACTCTGAAGCTTGATGACGAGAATGAATTTCTTGTAACAGGTGTGGTAGAACCGCCGCCTTCAAATTCTCATTTCAATTTCGATATACTTCTTTCCATGGAAACTCTCAGAACTACTTATCCTGAAAGGCTTCAAAGGTGGGCTAATTTTGACACATTTACCTATGTATTACTGCGGGAGGATTCCGATCTAAAAGAATTTGAATCAAAGCTCATACAGTTTAAAAACGAGCATTTTTCAGATATTATCAACGTTGTAGGAGACAATTTCAATCTAATCCTTCAGCCCCTGATAAAGATCCACCTGTATTCAAATATGAGTTATGAATTAAGTGTTAATGGCGATATAAAACATATATACGCATTTTCAATAATAGCATTTATCATTCTGCTGGTTGCCTGCATTAATTATATGAACCTATCAACAGCAAGAGTATCGAACCGGACGAGAGAGATCGGTATGCGAAAAGTCCTGGGAGCAGAGAGAAAACAATTAATGACACAATTTTTTGGGGAAACATTATTATATTCATTTTTTTCTTTAATTGCTGCGGTAATTCTGGTTAAAATTTTTCTTCCGTATTTTAATTACCTGTCGGGGAGCCAACTGGATATGAGTTTCCTTTTATCAGCCAAAATTATTATGGGACTGGTTTTAATTACCATTCTGACAGGGATAATCGCAGGCAGTTATCCGGCGGTATTATTATCCGGATTCCAGCCTGTTTCAATACTGAAGTCAGATTCTTCGAAACGGAAAAGACGTTCTTCCTTTAGAAACACTCTGGTTACATTTCAATTTGTCATCTCAGCAGTTCTTATTATCAGTACCATGATCATATATAAACAAATTAATTTTATGAAAAACACAAAACTGGGATTTGATAAGGAACAAATTCTTGTGCTCTCTCTTGACTCAATTACAAATGTTGACAGAATGAATCTTCTCAAAGATGAGTTATTAAAGATCAGCGGAGTTCAAAATACAAGTGTTTCTTCCGCGGTTCCGGGTGAATTTATAAGCGGGACATCGTTTTTACCTGAAGGATTCCCTGAAAATACGAATCTATTTATGAAATTTTTCCATGTTGATTTTGATTTTATTGAAACGTTTGATATAGAAATGCTTCACGGCAGAGATTTTTCAAAAGATATATCAACAGATTCACGAAACGGAGTACTGATAAATGAAACGGCACTGAAAAGAATCGGATGGGAAGACCCTGTCGGGAGAAAGATCAGGTATTCTGTTAGGCCGGAAGAGGACATGTTCATAATCGGGGTTGTAAAAGATTACCATTTCAAGTCACTTGACAATCCTGTTGAACCGTTATTGATCACAAACAGACCGGATTACTTAAGCAGACTGTCGCTAAAACTGAATACTGCAGATATATCAAATACGATGACGCAAATAGAAAAGAAATGGAATGAGGTACTCCCTGTTTACCCGTTTAAATTCTTTTTTATAAATGATTCATTCAACAGTCTTTATAAGTCATATAACCAGCTTGGATCAATTTTTCAAACCTTTACAATACTGGCAATTATAATTGGTTCACTCGGATTATTCGGGCTTATTTCTTTTACAGCTGAGCAGAGGAAAAAAGAAATATGCATAAGAAAAATAGTCGGAGCTACTATTCCAAAGATACTGCAGCTTGTACTAAAAGAATTCCTGATCCTGATATTTATTGCGAATATTATTGCCTGGCCCGCAGCATGGTACCTGATGAACAAGTGGATCCAGGATTTTGCTTATAAAACGGATATTGGAATATCTATATTCTTCTTGGCAGCGTTTTTTTCGGTTACTATTACATTACTAACAGTCGGTTATCAATCGATAAAAGCAGCAAAAACGAACCCAGTAGATACATTAAGGCATGAATAAAGAAGAAAAAAGTAAAAATGCAGAAGTCAAAACATAATATACCGCCAAGAATGGCTCAATGGATCTTAAAACGGTTCTCATCTCAGTATAACAATACTGCTGCACCGGGTGATCTTGAGGAAGAATTTTTCCTGATTTGTAAAGAAAAAGATTCAAAAAAAGCCAAAAACTGGTACAGAAGACAGGTGTTAAAATCCATTCCAGGAGAAATCAAACATATTTTTATCTGGAGTTTTGCAATGTTTAAGAATTATCTAAAAACCTCATTTCGAAATATTAAAAGACAAAAGATCCACTCTTTTATTAATATTACCGGTCTGGCAATCGGAATAGCATGTGCTATACTGGTATATTTTTATATCCGGTACGAACTCAGTTTTGACAAATATCATGAGAATGCCGGCAGGATTTACAGGCTGAATCTTGAAATGGACTACGGCGACAGAATACGTACGACTGCAAGGTCTTCACCGCCCATGGGGCCTGCTTTATCTGAAGATTTTCCGGAAATAAAAGATTTTGTAAGGCTTTTTAGAAGAACACCCGTTGTCGGATATGGAGTTAGGCACTTTTATGAAACTGTATTTTTTGCTGACCAGAGTATTTTTAATATCTTCTCATTTAACTTAAAAAAAGGCAGTCCTGAAAGTGCTCTAAAAGAGCCCCGAAGTATTGTACTGACTGAAAAAATGGCAAAAAAATATTTTGGGAATGAAAATCCAATTGGAAAAACTCTGACTATTTGGGAAACGCGCGTATTTACAGTTACCGGTATCTTACAAGATATTCCTCCTAATTCTCATTTTGCATTTGATTTTCTGGCTTCATGGAACAGCTTTAATATTAAAGATGGAAGGACTGCAGCGGCAGGTAAAACCGGAAACTGGATGCATTTAAATTATTATACATATATTCTCCTGGATAAAAATTCTTCCCCTGAAAACCTTGGAATTAAAATTGAAGATTATCTGAGAAAATATCTTGAGAAAGATATTGCCGATAGAAATAAAATACGCTTGCAGCCATTATCAAAAATTCACCTTTATTCTAATTTAAGTGGTGAAATTAATCCAAACAATGACATTAGTAACATTTACATTTTCGGAGGAGTCTCATTATTTATAATAATAATTGCATGTATAAACTATATAAATCTATCAACTGCTAAGTTCATCTCCCGTTCAAAAGAAGTTGGAATAAGGAAAACAGTTGGAGCCCACAGACTTCAATTAATAAGACAGTTTTTTACAGAAACTTTTCTATTTACATTCATTTCCTTTTTATTGGGAATTTTGCTCGTTGTTTTAATTTTACCGAAATATAACTCTCTGATTGGTAAATCACTTAGTCTGGATTATTTGAAAAATATTACCTTTATAATTACTTCGTGTTTTACTATCCTGTTTATTGGGTTTGCAGCAGGAAGTTACCCTGCATTTCTTCTTTCATCATTTGATCCGGTTAAAGTGTTAAAAAGTGCATCTATCTTAGGTGTTAAGGGATTGAACTTCAGAAGATTTCTGGTCACATCCCAATTCGCAATTTCAATAACATTTATCGCTATTACTCTAATTGTATATAATCAATTGAATTATCTAAAAAACACAAAAATAGGTTTTGACAAAGAGTACATCATTAAAATCCCTATATATGATAAAACGAGTATGACCAGATGTGAATCACTAAAAGCTGAGTTTTTGAAAAATCCGAATGTAATTAATGTCAGTTCCTCATCTTTTTTCAGCAGGGATACTTACCGGCAGAATTACAGTTGTGAGGGAGTAAAAGATGATGAATATCCAATGATAAACTGGTTGAAAGTAGACCATAATTTTTTAAAGACCTTTGGGATTGAATTGGTACAGGGAAGAGATTTTTCAAAAGATTTTTCGGGAGATCCTTATAAATCATATATATTAAACGAATCTGCCGTAAAAATGCTCGGGTGGAAAAATCCAATAGGCAAAGAATTTCAAATTCACGACAGAGGAACTGTTATAGGAGTTGTAAAAGATTTTCATTTTATGTCTTTACACAAAAAAATTGAACCACTTGCCATCCGTGTTTATCCGGAAAATTACTCGAACTTTTTCATCAGGTTAAGACCAGAAAACATATCCACTACAATTAATTTTGTAAAAAAATCTTGGGAAAAACTTGTGCCTGGTCAGATGTTTGAATACTCCTTCTTTGATGAAGATTACGATAAACTATATAAAAGTGAAGAGCAGCTAATAAGGATTTTCAGCTATGTTACTTTTCTGGCAGTTTTTATAGCATGTCTTGGGCTTTTCGGATTATCAGCATTTACAGCGGAAAGCAGAACAAAAGAAATAGGCATACGCAAGATAATGGGAGCTTCAATTACAAATATTTTGAAATTATTATTAAAAGAATATGCTTTTCTTATTATTATATCGACGATAATATCCGTCCCTGCTGCACTATATTTTATGAACAGGTGGCTTGAGAATTTTGCATATAAAACAAATATCAGTATTTATATTTTCGTAAATGCAGGAATCCTCGCTCTGGCTATTGCTGTTATAACAGTTGGTTTCCATGCAGTCAAAGCCGCAATTAAAAATCCTGTCGACAGTTTAAGGTATGAGTAAGGTAAAAAACATATAAAATAAATTAAATATCAAAAATAAAATACAAAAATTACATATAAAAATCTAAAATTTTTAAAAGTATAAACCACTACTGTCAGGTTAATTTTAATATTGAGATTCTTCTCCCGAGGACTCGGGATCAGAATGACGAAATAGCACAAGTCGTCAATGTCATTCTGAACGTAACGAAGTAAAGTGAAGAATCTCATTGTTTCCGCCCGAGGCGGATCTACCTCTGGTAGACAATTTATAATTGTCTTATCTTCTTTAACCAGGAATTTCCTGTATCCGCAACATTTTCTCCTTAATTTATAGAGAAATAAAATATGTACTAAGCATATCAACTTTTAGCGAACAGTAATGAGTATAAACAATGATGTTTTGAAATACACAACTTCGCTGGAATGCCGGTTTAGTACTTTTTATGAAACAAAAAAACAATATATACCGTATTAGAAAGCAGGAATTTCTTCGGTATTACAGAATTAATTCTTGTTTTTTTTGCAGATTTCTTCTATATTACCGAAGAAACTATAACTTTTAAAGGAGTAAAAATGAAATTTTTATCGAGACAGGAAGAATTACTTTTACTGGCGATCTGGAAATTAAAGGAGAATGCTTACGGTGTTACTATCCGTGAGATGATTTCGAAATCGACAAAAAAGTACTGGTCTATCGGTGCAATATACGACATACTGGACAGACTCGAAAGAAAAGAACTGGTATCCCCTATCATAGGTGAACCTACATCTGAAAGAGGCGGAAAAAGTAAAAGATTCTACGAAATAACAGAAGGGGGATACGAAGCTCTGGAAGAGGTAAGAACAATTCAGGACTCAATGTGGGCTGATCTGCCAGATGTAAAATTTGAAAAATAAGGAATCGGAATGGACAAAAAGACACGACAATCTCCTAAACTTGGCGAATGGATATTAAGACGGCTGATCAAGTCAAGAAACTCAGATTATGCGATCGGTGATTTTAATGAGATCTATAACCGTATGGCAAATGACAGGGGTATTTTTATTGCATGGTGCTGGTTCTGGTTTCAGATATTAACATCATTTCACAGATTTATCAACAATATAATTTACTGGAGTCTTATCATGTTTAAAAATTATTTTAAAATTGCCTTTAGGAATATCAAAAGACAGAAGGCATACTCTTTTATCAATATTTCCGGGCTTGCCCTGGGCATGGCATGCTGTATATTGATTCTGCTCTGGGTGCAGGATGAACTGAGCTATGATAAATTTCACGAGAATTTTAAAAATATTTACAGAGTAATGAGTGAAGGAGGAAAATACAACTGGAAAGGAGTAAGGGGCACACCGGAACCATTGGGACCGGCTTTAAAGGAAGAACTCCCTGAAATAGCAAATTTTGCAAGGTTTGCCTCTCATTCAAGAATGGTTTTCAGATATAAAGACAGGGCTTTTTATGAGGACGGCGGTATAATAGCGGATGCGTCACTTTTTGAAATTTTCTCTTTCCCCATACTTAAGGGGAATCCCGCTTCTGCATTTTCGGGACCTTTTGATATAATGCTCTCTAAGGAAATGGCTGAAAAATATTTTGGAGATGAAGATCCGGTCGGAAAAACAATGCAGGTGGAAGGATTTACGGTAACGGTAACCGGTGTATTCGAAAATATTCCTAAGAACTCCCACATCCGGTTTGACTTCGTAAATTCATTTAATTTTATAAAGGAACTTTCGGGATTCGGAACAGGCTGGGGATCTTTTAATTTTGTTACCTATATACTGCTCCGGGAGGATGCGGATTACCGTGCATTAGGCGCAAAAATAAATGATATTGCCGCAAAAAATAACTGTCCGCAGGTTACAAGCCTTGGGATCCGTATGTCCCTGCAGCCTCTAAAAGATGTTTATCTTACAGGAAGCGGTTACAGCAGGAACTTTGAAGCCCTCAGCAGTTCAACTTATGTCTATATATTTTCGGTAATTGCCTTTTTTGTTCTTTTTATTGCATGTGTAAATTTTATTAACCTTTCGACCGCCCGTTCGGCAAAACGGGCAAGAGAGATCGGTTTAAGAAAAGTAGTAGGATCTCACCGCAGGCAGCTTTTAAGACAATTTTTTGGTGAATCCTTTTTGTATGTTCTGATCGCATTTTTAATTTCTTTAATAGTCGTAAATCTGGCATTACCGCTGGTTAATAACATTTCCGGCAAAGAATTAACATTCAATTATCTTAATTACAAAATTCTGGCAGGTTCCTTTGCGATCCTAATTGTTACGGCCATCATCGCAGGTTTCTATCCTGCTGTTTTTCTTTCTTCTTTTAAGCCTGTGCGTGTTATAAGAGGAGAAAATGTTGCGGATACAGGAAATTCCTGGTTAAGAAAAATACTTGTGGTCACCCAGTTTTCCCTGTCGATCCTACTGATAATTTGTACAACTATTATAATTAAACAGCAGCGGTTCATCAATAATAAAAACCTCGGATTTGAGAAAGATAATATAGTTTTTATTCAGATAAAGGGAAATATTGGAAAGCAGTACAACACAGTTAAGAATGAACTGCTAAACGTTCCCAATATTACCGGTGTGACTGCTCAAAATTATTTATATTCCGGTACTACCTGGCGGACTACAGCGTTTGACTGGGAAGGCAAAGACCCGGAGCACAACCAGGACCTTGTCACATCAAGAGTGGAATACAATTACTTCGAGACTTTTAACATGGAGATCATTGAGGGCAGACCATTTTCAAAGGAGGATGCATCCGGCGCAGAAAGAGCTTATATTCTCAACGAATCTGCTGTAAAGCAGATGAAGCTTGACAATCCCGTTGGAAAATGGTTTTCCTGGTATGACAGGAAAGGAACAATTGTCGGGATCGCAAAAGATGTACATTTTCGTTCACTGCATGAAAAAATAGCACAGCGTGTTTTTATAGCATCAAATGACTTTTCGGAAGACACCGATTATGGTCTAGTAATGATAAAGATAAAGCCTGATGTTTTATCCGGATCCGGTCAGACCCTGTCTGCAGCATTAAATAAAATTGAAAATATCTGGAAGGATATCAATCCATCGACACCGTTTGAATATCATTTTCTTGATGAAACATATGAAAATCTTTACAAAATTGAAAAACGTACAGGAACCATATTAAACTATTTTACAGCACTTACGATAATAATTGCCTGCCTCGGATTGTTTGGTCTTGCATCTTTTATGGCGGAGCGCCGGACAAAAGAGATAGGAATAAGAAAGGTGCTCGGGGCTTCGACAGGGAACCTCATTAAACTGCTGACCAGAGAATTCATTTTACTTGTTGCAGTAGCGAATATTATTGCATGGCCCGTTGGTTATTTTGTAATGAAAAAAGTATTTCAGGTCTACGCTTACCATACCGATATAACGGTATTTGAGTTTTTATTGTCGGCTTTTGCGGCAGTTCTTATAGCAATTATTACAGTCTCGTTTCAGGCTGTTAAAACAGCGAATAAAAATCCCGTTAACAGCCTTAGATATGAATAAAAGATAAAATGTCAGGTGTATTTATGAAAAGATTTATATTTGTTTTAATTAGTTTCATCTTATTTTCCTGTCCGTCTGTTGCCCAAATACAGGTAAATGCGGTCGATATTATAAAACAGATAAACAATGGAAAGCCAGTTCATTATGAAAATATTGAAATTAAAGGTGACCTTGATTTTACACAGTTGAAAGATACCTCTTTCGGCAAAGATGAAGTTTCGAGTTCAGGCAGATTGGAAAATGGAGTCAGAAACTGGAGGAATTTTATTAATGTAAAAAAATACTTTAATATCAGACAGCCCCTATTTTTCAAGAACTGTACTTTTACCGGAAAAATAAAAGCATACTCAGAACATGAATATGAAAAAGAAAAAGATAAAATTACTGAGGAAAGCCGGACATGTTTTCACAAAGAAGCAATTTTCGAAAATTGTAAATTTAAAAAACAGGTTGATTTTTCAAAAACCAGTTTTAAAACCGGTGCAAGATTCAATGAATCTATTTTCAATAATAAAGTAAAATTTAAAAATGGGGAATTTTTGGAAAGGACAGATTTTTCCTCAGCATCGTTTAAAGACGCCGATTTCAGCGAAGCTGAATTTATCGGCGGTATTTATCTTACTGATACGAAGTTTAATGGTAATACAGAATTTTCAAATGCGAATATTTCCAGAAGCGCAAATTTTGAAAAAGCTGTGTTTAAACGAGACCTGGATCTAAACAGTACTGCTCTTAATGATCTGCCTCTTACCTGGTACATATTCGACAATAGAGATAAAATGCCCACTTCTTTTATAGACAAAATAAAACCCCCTGAACCGGTAAACCGGAAAACTGTATGGAATTTATTTAAAGGCTGTTCTGTTTACTCCACTTTGAATTCGACTAAAATGAGAAAAATCACAGAGGGATGTTACAGTTTCTGGGATGCTGAAGTAGAAATCGAGACTACTAAAGGAAATTGGCTGCTTTCAGGAAGGGTTGAATGGTTCCCCGAAGAACAGACTTTTCATGCATATAAAGGCAGCCTTAAAGATCCTTTGGGAGAAACAGTCGCTGTAGCCGAATTGATCATTCTTCATGCAGATAATCCCGAAGAATATGAGTTAAAACGTATGGAATCCAGGCAATAATAAATGTCAGGAGTATTTATGAAAAAGATAATATTAGTAATAATTTTTGCTTTGTTCATGCCGGGTCTTTCATCAAGCCAGGTTCTGGTAAAAAACAAAGATAAAAATTCCCAGACCGCCCTGCATCTGACCGCAACTTATGGTAACCATTCTATCGCCAGGATGCTGCTTAACGATGATGCCGATGTTAATGAAAAGAACAGTGACGGGAACACGCCTCTCCATCAGGCTGCAATTTACGGTCATTACAAAGTGGCAAAAATGCTGATAGATTATGGAGCTGCTATCAAGGTAAGGAATAAAACCGGGCAGACAGCACTGCATAAAGCATCGATCTATGGTCATCCGGATATTGCAGAATTACTTATTAAAAACGGAGCTGATGTCACTAAAAAAGATAAAAACGGACAATCACCGCTTCATTTATCGGCAATATACGGGCATAATAAAGTAGCCAGACTGTTAATAGAGAACGGAGCTGATGTCGGGGAAAAAGATAATAACAGGCAGACTCCTCTGCATCTTGCGGCAATATACGGGCATGAAAAAGTAGCAGAGCTTCTGCTGAAAAAGACAGCCGGATCACACTGATAATTCCCTGCCACTTGTTTTAAAAAGATGCTTCTTTAGTCCTGCATGTAAATATCTCTTCACCTGCATTAAAAAGATTTGACTAATTGTCAAAAACTTTTTAAGTTGACTTTCAAAATCATCATTTTTATTTCAATAATCTTATAAAATTGTTATGGATAACTTAATTGATTTCAGAAATGAATTCCCGGCACTTAAAGATAATGTATATCTTATAAATCATTCTATCGGTGCCACGCCTGAAAAGGCTGTTTCCTACTTAAAAGAATATACGGACATCTGGAACGGGAAAAACGTCAAAGCATGGGAGGAGGACTGGTGGGGATTGAATACGGAAGTCGGAAATATAGTTGCTGAGATCATCAATGCTCCAAAAGATGTGATCTCTTTTCATCCAAACGTCACAGCCGCTATGGCAACAGTACTGTCATGTTTTGATTTCAGCAAAAACAAAAATAAGATCGTTTATACGGATATGGCATTCCCATCGGTTAAATACCTGCTGCAGTCTTTTTTACCCAAAAGTGTAGAACATAATATAATAGAATCAGAGGATGGTATTTCAGTCCCAACTGAAAAGATAATAGACGCAATTGACGACAATACATTATTAGTCCCAATTTCACACGTTTTTTTCAGGTCATCCTACCTGCAGGACGTCAAAACCATAATAGATAAAGCTCACACCTGCGGGGCGTATGTTTTACTTGACTCATACCAGGCAGTCGGCACAGTTCCGATCGATGCTGCTGATCTAAACGTCGATGTACTTGCCGGGGGTACTATCAAGTGGCTTTGCGGAGGTCCCGGTGCTGCATTTTTGTATGTTAAGCCGGACCTTGCACTGGAGTTAAAGCCGAAAATTACCGGCTGGTGCGCACATGAAAATCCCTTCGCTTTTGCAGATAAAATGAAATACTCAGAGAATATAAGTTACAGGTTTCTAAACGGCACACCTCTTATTCCCGGCATATATTCAGCCAAAGCAGGAATTGAAATTATCAGGGACATTGGTGTAAATAAAATAAGGGAAAGATCTCTCTCCCTTACCCAGAGAATTATTGATCAAACAAAGAATTACGGATTCACTTTAAATACACCAGAAGCTTCGGAAAAACGGGGCGGAACAGTCGTTGTGCAGTTAGAGAACAGTCAGAAAATATCCGAAGAGCTTGTCAAAAGGAAATTTCTTGTAGACTGGAGACCGCAGGCGGGGATAAGGATATCACCACACTTTTACAACACCGAAGATGAAGTAGACTCCATAATGGAGGAGATAAAAAGTCTTTCGAAGAAATAAAAGTAATAAATTAAACATAAATGCAAGGCTAAAGCCTTGCCCTACATTTTAATCCCTTTAATTACAATATTTATAAATGTAGGGCAAACCTTTAGGTGTGCGTGAGAGCTATCTTGCTGTCGTCAGTATTCAGAACATAATGATAGTTTCGGAATTTTGAAACACGTACGAACGAACCAAATGAAAACTATAAACTACAGGCAAAATTATGAAAATTGAGGACGCAAGAAAATTTTTCCCGGGGCTCAGGGATAAAGTATATCTCGATGCTGCGGCAGTAAGCCTGATACCGGTGCAGTCATATGAAGGGATAAAGGAATTTCTGGATCTGGCTGTTTATGGTGATGCGGAGGATGCTTCAAGCCTTCACATTTTAATGGATAATATGAGGTTAGAAGCTCTGGAAGAAGCGGCAAAACTGCTGAAGACCTCAATGAAAAACATAGCACTGATAGAAAGCACCACACACGGGCTCAATATTGCAGCAAACAGCATCCCGCTTAAAAAAGGAGATAATGTTCTGATAGCTGATACTGAATATCTCCAGGTAGCTATCCCCTGGGCAAAGAAGAAGGAAAACTTGGGCATCGAGATCAAGAAAGTCCTCAGCCAAAATAATGGCGTGTTGACACCTGAAGATTTTTTAAAGGCTGTTGATAACAACACGAAAGTCATATGCGTTTCATCAGTTCAATGGTGTTCAGGATACAGACTGGATATTAAAGCATTAGGGGAAATATGTAAAGAGAAGAACATATGGCTTGTAGTGGACGCAATTCAGGAGATAGGTGCTGTTGACGTTGATCTATCGTTCCAGTATGCGGATTTTATAATTGCCGGGGGTCATAAATGGCTGAACGCACCTTTCGGCTGCGGAATTATGTTCATTTCAGATAGAGTAATAAATGAACTCGAGCCGGATTCTTACGGGTATCTTGCTTTAGAACCGCCCGAAGGCGGCTGGGGAGCCTATTTCAGGAAACCGGATATAACACCCTACAGGGACTACAGCTTTCCTGCGACTGCAAAGAAATTTGAAATTGCAGGCACTTCCAATTACCCCGGTACGGTTGGGTTGGCTAAATCCTTAAAACTGTTCAATGACATTGGAATAAAAAATGTTGAAAAGCACATCCGTAACCTTACAGGACTGCTGTATAAAGAACTTGATAAGATAAATGCGGACATTGTATCAAAACGGGAGCCTGAACACCGGTCAGGGATCACTGTTTTCCGAATGTATGATTCATATAGGAGAGATGAAGTACTGTTAAAAAGAATTCTCCTGGATAAAATTCTTATCTCCATCAGATATACTTCCGGTGTCGGCGGGATACGTATATCAACACATTTTTATAACAATGAAGAAGACATTATGAAGCTGATCTCTGCAGTAAAACGGCATACGGAGAGAGGATGATATTTTACTGAGATAGGTTATTAGAAAATCCAATATTGTATTAATATAATAGTGAGATTGCTTCGTTGCTTCGCGCCTCGCAATGACAGTTGGTAGCAACAATTTTAAGATCCGGAATTTGAAAAGCTTTTAAATAAAATCACAGTATAGTAAATATAAAAAGTGAAAAAACAAATCAATAAGCCTGATAGGGAAACCTTCTCTTCGAATTTCGGTCTGTTAATGACCATGATCGGTGTTGCGGTAGGACTTGGTAATATCTGGAGGTTTCCGTACATGGCGGGGAAATTCGGCGGCGCCGCATTTGTACTGTTCTATCTTATCGTGGTGATCTTTATCGGTATTCCTGCTCTGATGGCTGAATGGACTTTAGGCAGATATACAGGAATTGGAACACTTGGAGCATTTAAAAAAGGAGGACTGCCAGGAGGGAAATTTACAGGGTACTTCCTTTTCGCAATTGTATTCTTTGCCGTAGCATATTACTCAAACACACTGGGCTGGGTACTATATTATGCTATTGGAGAACTAACGGCCATTTTTAATATAAACATTGAACCCGGTTCCATTCTACCCCCGAATGAGGGATTCAATTTTCAATCCAGAATATTACAGGTAATAATGACCTCAATAATTGTGTTTTCATGCGGGTTTGTTCTTATAAAAGGTTTGAGAAAAGGAATTGAACGTATAAGCAAAATTATCATACCGGCATTACTTTTCATACTGATCATTCTAATTATCCGTTCGGTTACACTGGAGAATGCCGGAGAAGGTCTGAAATGGTATATCGGCAGGTTCAGGTTGGGTGACCTGACAGGTTCGGTTATGGCGGCAGGACTCGGGCAGGCGGTATTTTCGATGTCGCTCGGGGGGACATTTATGATCATTTACGGTTCCTATCTCGACAAACGCTCAAATATTCCAAAACATGCACTGTTTACCGGAATAGGTGATGCGGCGGCAGGACTATTAGCCGGTCTGGCAATATTCCCGGCAGTATTTGCTTTCGGATTTGAACCGGACAGCGGACCTTCCCTGATCTTTCAAACCCTGCCAAAGACCTTTGAAAGTATGCCTGCCGGATGGCTGTTCGGTTTCCTGTTTTTTACAGGGCTTTTAGGTGCCGCTTTTCTCTCTGCTGTTGCGGCATTCGAAGTCCTTGTAGGCGGACTGGTTGATAATAGGCGGATCACTCGAAAAAAAGCTGTATTTCTGGTCTGCAGTATTGTTCTGGTGATCTCTTTGATACCGATGACAAACATGAAAGTTTTTGTCCCATGGGACCTTATCTTTGGTTCGGGAATGCAGACACTCGGTGCATTTCTTGCGGTTATAACCACAGTATGGTGTATAAAAAGAGCAGATGCACTTAAAGAACTCTCAATGGGAACCGGGAAACCATTTCCCCCTATTTTATACTGGTGGATGAGAATTGTAATTCCGCTGTCAATACTTTTTGTTGGTATAAACTGGCTGCTGGATTCCGTATTTGAGATCAGTCTATTTAATTAATGTCAATCAAGTCCCCAGCACGACAAACACAGATTTTTAATAGGTTTGCCGCTTGCTTCAGCTAAATCCTCCGGCAGAGCAAATCCTACGCTGTCCAGCCCGAGAAATTTTTTAACATCATCATCCCTCGTCATTCCCATTTTTACAGATAATATCTCTTCTTTCTTCTTGGTGGTTTTACCATAACTGCATTTATCTTTTAAAAGGGGGCATCCGATCCTTGCGTGAACTTCCAATGCACCCGATTCCTTAAGCTTGGGGACATGGCTTTCTTTGGTCTGTGTTCCTCTTACAATTGAATCATCTGTAATGATTATTCTTTTTCCCTTTATCAATGAAGTTATCGGTATTAGTTTTCTTTTGGCTTCCAGTTCCCTTTCCCTTGCAGTGGCCTGAGTAAAACTTCTGTCCGCATAATCATATTTAATAAAGATCCTTTTATGTGGAATTCCGCTTTCATTTGCATAACCTACCGCATAACCTATTCCGGAATTCGGTATTTCCGACACGAGGTCCGCATCTACAGGGTATCTTTCTGCAAGTTTTGCTCCAACTTTGTTCCTGAATTCCTCAACCGATACTCCGTCAATAACCGATGAAACATTTGCTGTATAGATCCACTCAAAAGTACCGTATTTTATCTGTTTCAAATTAAGCTGTTTTAAAGTGGTAAATCCCTTCTTATCGATAAAAACTATTTCTCCCGGTTTTACATCTCTTTCAATTTCAAATCCCAGATTAGGAAATGCGCATGATTCTGAAGCGACTACAAAGCTATCCTCTTTTTTCCCAAGGATCAGGGGTTTTCTCCCCCATCCTCTTGCAGCTATTATCCCGTTCCTTGTCAGCATTACCAGAGAATAATCACCGTTAATTCTCTTGCTCAACTGCTCTATACCGTCAACAGGACCTTTTAAGGCGAGCAGTTTCCCGATCAAAACATTATCAGGTATATAGGTCGGATCATAATATCCGGTAAAGGAATGCCCTTCCTCGAGAAGATCTTCCTTTAATTCCTTTGCCCCTATAACATTACCGTCATATGCCAGGAAGAACTCTCCGTACCTGGATAATTCGCTAATCGGCTGTCTGTCACCGGAACTAACAGCTCCAATTCCGATTTTACCTTCAACTTTGTGGATTTCAGAAAAATTAATTTTCTCCCTTAATTTCCCGGCATGTGTTTCATAGGACATATGTTTATCTTTGGAGACCGCCCATCCACAGTACTTCTGACCCCTGTGCTGCAGGTAAGAAGTACCCCAGACAAGATCTTCAATGCAATTGTTCTCTGAATAAATTCCAAATATTCCGCTCATTTTAAATCCCTCTATTTTTGATTATTTTCTGACTTTGGCAATCAAATCTTCAATACAATATATCAACAAGATAATGCTGCATTAATTTAAGATTAAAATAAAAGCAGTGTAAGTTTTTTTAAGATTTTATTTAAAAATAACAATGATGACTTATGAAAATAAGGAATTAAAATATTTATGTCAACGAATAATTTAAATATTTTGTAATACGTTGTTTATATTTATGTTATGAGGATTCAGGTTGCTTTCATAATTCAAGTTTTATTAACACATCAGAGTTATAAATTTTCAAAATAGTTTAAATGTAGAATTCTTGTCGAGGGAACTCTTTTCCTTTTATTGCGTTATAATAAATGACAAGTACTTTTACAAATTTATAAATTATAAATTAGCTCCATTTTTGAAGATGGAAAAAATTTCAATATTTACTATCTGCATATTGATTGTCCTTTTTTCATCATGTTCAGAAAATCCTGTTTCGTATGATTATTCCGAACCGGCAGAAATAGAATACACCATTTCAGGAGGCCTCGCAGGAAACACTGAAAGAACAACCATAGATAAGAATGGTTTCGGGAAATTATTTCATTTTTTGAGCGGAAATGAAATCGAAGTATCCTGCCCGCTGCAGGATGAACTTTACAGCAAACTGCAATCCAAGATCAAAAATTCCGATTTTTTCAATTTAAATGACGATTATAATACGGACCGTCCTGTGTTGGATGGATTTTCATATTCTATTACTTATTCTACTGAAAACCGGACAAAAACAATCACGGCAGTTGACGGTGCCGCAGTTCCAGTGACTTTCCCCTCATTGTTTAATACACTGCGTGAAATAAATTCATTTATACGGCAGAATTCAGAAACTCAGACTTTATTTGTATATGAAGAATACATTATCAAAGATTGGCCCTTTTCCGATAAAATCAGACTTTCAGATAATTTAGATAATTCTATTTACTTAAATGAACTTGATATCAGTAATGAAGTTTATAATTTTTTTCTTGAAATTCGGAATAGTGAGGATGATGCAATATTCTGGGAAGGCGACTGCTTATACAGGATGAGAAAAGGATGGTATGGGGATGAACTCCAGTATATTGAACCGTCTTCGCAACATCAACTGCGATACTGGCCTGATGAGACCAATATAGATATAAATGACATTGGTAAAAGCGGTCTGGTGCTGGAAGAAGACAAATTGAGCACTGTTCAGAATCTTCTGTCGGGTTACTGGTATACGAAAATTTTCATATTGGGCGAGTTAAAAGACGGGGGCAAAGCTGTCTATTTATTACTGATAAACGGGAAACCGGTACAATGAATTATTTAATAGGCCACTAATATCATTCGGAATACTTCTGAATAGACAGACTAAAAGTCTGTCCTACCTTGAAAAAGATACATTATACAGGTTTAACACTTGTTCCCCCGGGTTATTGGTTGTGATGAAAACCACACCTGAAACGGTTATGCGCGGATCTGGTGATTTAGAGTAGATAATGCCATGAGATTCCCATTTTCATGGGAATGACACTGTCGAACAGGATAAAAGAAGGGCACGGCGCACCGTGCCTCTACATGTTCACATTATTACGGGGTGTCATGGAAGTTTAATGAGCAAAGCCGAATTACCACTCCAAAACACAAATACTCATTTTATAAATTGAATCAGTAATGACTTATTATTTTTCTTCTTTCTTTTCTTTCCCGTTATCTTCTTTTAAAGTTTTCAGCATACCCTCCCAGTTAAACCAGCCCTCTTTTCCGCGAATCCATTTTTCAAACCAGTTGAATTCCGAGACCATTTTGACCATCTGGTAGCGTACTTCCCTGAGTCCGTGGGGCATATCCGGGTATACGATAAACTCGGAAGGGACACCGAGCTTCTGCAGAGCGATATAGAGTTCTTCACTCTGAGGCCTCGGTACCCTGCTGTCCTTTTCACCGCAGTGTATCAGTGTTGGAGTTTTTGCGTTTTTGATAAACTTTAACGGCGACACATCCCAGAATCCCTTGAAATTATCATATGGCGTTCCCTTATAATAGAATTCCCTCGGTTTCTGCACATCGGTCTGGGCATACATCGATACCCAGTTCATGCCGCCGGCGCCGGATGAAATAGCCTTGAACCGGTCGGTCTTCACAAGCGCCCAGTTTGACCAGTGCCCCCCCGCACTCCAACCCATATGACCAAGACTGTCCGGGTGAGCAATTCCTTTATCAATCAGATAGTCAACGCCGGTCATTATATCTTCAAAGCCTTTCTGAAAGTAATTTCCGGCAATTTCCATCCTGAACTTCTCACCGTAATTGCTGGAACCACGGTAATTAGGCTGAAAACAGACATACCCGTTAGCAGCAAAAAGATGTACATAATTACCGTACGAAGTTGAAAATCGTCTCATGCTCGCACTGGCAGGACCTCCATGTATCTGGACGATCAGCGGGTATTTCCGGTTCTTATCCATATCCGGAGGCGTAAACAGAAGCCCTTCAATGATCTTACCGTCCCTGCTTTTCCAGTGGATCGTCTCACAATCCGCAATAATAAAATTATCAATATCGGGATCGGCATTTGTCAGTCTGATCCACTTGTCCTTATGCGGTATATCCTCCACATCTGCGATATAATAATCAGCCGGAGTTTCAGGATCCGTATAACTGATTACGACCTTTTTGTTCTTTTCCCTGTAACTAACGGATATATATCCATCCAGATCGGTAATTCTTTCAAGTTTATCTTTCGAAATACCGGTTTTGAAAATATTCTGACGTACTCCCTCTCCAACAGTGCTGTAAAAAGTATTTTTATCGGTGAAAAATGCCGGTCTGTAATTCATATCCTCTTTAGCCAGCATTTTTTGCCACCTGCCGCTTTGAACAGGACGGATAAAGAGTTTGGAATTTCTCATATATTCGGCTTCATCGGACATGGAATAATAAATGTATTTACTGTCCGGGGTAAAGCCGAGTGAACTCTCACCTATCTCGTTATCGGTAAGTTTTTCTAATTTTCCCGTTTCAAGATTTAACAGATACAATTCGCCGTAATTATACGAATCATAGAATCCAATAAATCTCCTGTGAGGATATCTTGCAATACCCATCCATTTCCCGTCCTTTGAAAGCGTAAATGAACTGTCAAAAGAATCTTTTCCTTCAGTTACTTCTTTTTCCGAGTGTGTTTTAATATCTACTTCCCATATATGTGTAGGGATAATTAGTTCATTTTTAATATCTACATCGAATTTTTTCTTTTTCCGTTTCCTTTCCGTCTCATCATCCCGGTCCGGTGCAATAAAATAGATTTTATCACTGAGCCGGCTCCATCTCCAATCTCCGATAGAACTTTTATGTTTAGTCAACTGCTTTGGTTCTCCTGATAGGTCAGCAGGCATGAGCCATAACTGGCTGATATCTTTTTCTTTTACAGTATAAGCTATATATTTGCCATCCTCGCTCCATGCATAATTACCTATCCCGTCTTTATGCTGTAATGTAAGGTTTCTCGCTTCTCCACCGTCAATTCGCATAAAATAAAGATGGTCTTTCCCTGCCCTGTCGGATATAAATGTTATACCCATACTGCATGGTGTAAACCGGGGATTCGACTCGTTTTTATCCGGTGTAAAAGTCATCTGCTTTGTGGTTTCGCCATCTGTGGATGAAACATAGATATCGGTGAATCGTTTTCTCTTATCCCAGTCGAGATTAGAAATGGTATAAACCGACCATTTGTTATCCGGCGAAAGCTGAGGAGAGCTTGCCCTTGGACGGTCAAGACAGTCCATGAACGTCATCGCTTTTTTCTGAGCAGTGGCAGGGATAACAATTAGCATAATCAAAATTAAATTTATTATGTAAAAAATGGTTTTG
>JBHPGK010000031.1:0-21897 GCA_042570605.1 Candidatus Zhuqueibacterota bacterium | reverse complement strand
AATTTTTGTATATCATGACACTGGATTCCAGCCTTCGCTGGAATGACGCAACATAAATATTAACTATAAGATAGGAGCCGTCATTCCAGCGAAGGCTGGAATCCAGATCTTCTTCTTATCTAAAATTTGATTGTGTTTTTTCAAATTTAATCTATATTTAAAATAATCCAGTATAAGTTATGTTAAAACAATATATTAAATATTACTTTTTTCCAGTTTTACCGGACACTACTGAAGGGAGATATTAATTGTGAAAAAACATTTGCTAAAATTTGCGGTTCTTTTGACGGTATTGACTATTTTCGCTTTTTGTAAAGACAAATCAACTGACTCGCCTGACAATAATAATCAGGATACACCTCTTGACGGCAGGGGAGGCGGGATCATCCTGTTTTCAAGGACGGCTACAGCAGCTAATCATAATCTTTATGTTATGAACGCAGACGGGAGTGCATTAAAACGATTAACAAATTATGTAGAAGGCGCATTTGCAGGCGACTGGTCCCCCGATGGTACAAAAATAGCTTATTATGCCCATGATGAAATGGAAGAATGGTCAATTTATACTATGAATTCCGATGGGTCGGACAGGGAGCTGATATTAAATAGACAGGGGATCAGGTGTCACCAGCCTTCATGGTCGCCGGACGGCACTCGGATCGTTTACGGAGCCGAAACTGATGAAAATCTTGAACTCTGGATGATGAATGCTGACGGGAATAATCCGGTCAGAATAGAGGGGGCTTCCGGCAGGTGTCCGGATTGGTCACCTGATGGTACAAAGATAGTCTTCCAGTCATACTGGGATCCAACCTCGGAAATTTATACAGTAAATATAGATGGGACAGGATTGACGCAGTTAACCGATAATAACGCTTTGGATGGATGGCCCGAATGGTCCCCTGACGGGACACAGATCGTATTTGTATCAAACCGTGACGGGAACCAGGAGATCTATGTAATGAATGCCGACGGCACGGGTCAGACAAGGTTAACGAATAATTCTAATGATGATGCGGAACCAAAATGGTCACCGGATGGGACAAAAATTGTTTTCTGCTACTGGACAGACGACACCAACGGATATGATATTGTGGTTATTGATGCTGACGGTTCGAACAGGCAGAATTTAACCCAGGGAACAGCGTATGACATTCAGCCTGCATGGAAATAAAATTATAAAGCTTATCATCCGGGAAGAATAGCAAAAAAACCGGATTAGACCGAAGTTTAATAATTTATAGGATCGATAGTTTGTCAAATTTTAGATTATATGGGTTTATTTCATTTTTGTTCTGTATTATATGCACGATTACTACATACAGGTGTTCATCTGTAAAAACCATAGAGCGAAAAAATATTTTTAATGCGGAATATCGCTCTGAGTTTATCAAAGGTGAAAAAATCAAGCTCAAAGACGGGAAATACAGGAAAAAATATTTCCCTGATTCCGCATCAGAACTGAGAGTATCTCTGTTAGAAAAACATGCAGTCGGGGATTTAAATGGAGATGGAATTGAAGATGCAGCAGTTGTACTGATCTCCGAACCAGGAGGCAGCGGTACATTTTATCATCTGGCGGTGCTGATCAATGAAAATGGGAAACTTAGAAATATCGATTCGATATTGTTAGGTGATAGAATAGCAATAAATTCGATAAAAATAAAATCGAAAAAAATAGAAGTGAAAATACTGAGCCGCGGAAAAGATGATCCAATGAATGTTTTAAATAAACAGCTTACCCATAAATTTGAGATCAGGAACAATAAAATTTACAAGGAATATTGATAGGGCTTAAGTTAAGTCCCTTTTAATCGACTTTTTGGAAAACCATTTTACTCTTAAATGCCCTGTTGCCAATTAATGAAGTTCTAATGATGGTTAATATTTTTCCGTCTTTTGAAAGAGAGTATTTTTCTATTATAGTTGTATAAATGGTCTCTTGCTTACCTCTGACTCTTCTTATGCCATCCTGTTCTCTTTCAATACTCAATTCTCCTTTTTCTATTAAGCACCTGCCTGTCAGTTCTTCAATATATCTACCTGGAATTGTACAGTCTTTACCATCAGTAGTGTATTTATAGTCTATAATATCCCTGTTTCCATTAGGCCAGATCAGCTCACTCTTAATATTTAAATTTATTCCTTCATGCATGATAGTTAAAATATGGTCTTTAATAGTCATACCCGGTAAACTGCTTTTTTTAAGATCGATCTTCCATTTACCTGAGTAATTTATCTCCTGTGAAAAAGCAGAAATATTAATGATCACGACTAATGACAGAAAGCTTATTAAAGTTATAATTCTTTTCATTTGATCCCCTTAAATAATAGTATAAAATCAATCTTATTCATTCCTTAATATTTCAACAGGATTTAAAGAGGCTGCTTTCAATGTGTAATGTAAAATTGTGAAAAAAGCTATTATTAAAGCCGTTAACCCGGAAAGTATAAATATCCAGGGTGAAATTTTAATTCTGAATGCGAACTCGTTCAGCCATAAATTCACTGCAAAATATGCAAGTGGAATGGCAATAAAATTTGAAACCAGAACAATTCTTATATAGTCTTTACTTAGAAGTAATAATATTGAAAATGTAGAAGAACCAAAAATTTTACGAATTCCCACCTCTTTGGATCGTTTCTTTACTGTGAATGATGCAATTCCCAGTAATCCCATACAGGAAATGAATACTGCAATAAAAGCAAAGTAACCAAATATTATACCAGCCTTTCTTTCCGTATTATACCTGCTTTTTAATAGATCATCGGTAAACCTGTACGTAAATGGAAATTCGGGGATATATTTTGACCATATATCTTTGATATGATTTACTGTTTCCTGCATATCAGACGTCTTGTCATCGATCTTAATGCTTATTACTCTTAAAGCAGATGGATTATATAACAGCATCATGGGGTAGATCCGGCTTTTAAGGCTCCAGTGATGGTAATTGTTTATCACACCTAATATTGTATATTCTTCACCTGTCCCCATATATAATTTTTGACCTACGGGATTCTCCATGTTCATAATTTTTGCTGTTGTCTCATTAATAACTGCGTATTTTATACTACTTGCTGCAATTTTTTCTGAAAACACCTCACCTTTTATCGATTCCATTTGATAAATATCAAAAAAATTGTAGTCAACATAATCCCCGGCAAATTCTATTTTCTCTTCTGGTTTCTTACCCATCCATGACACATCATCTGTGATCAATCCAATGGATAATCCAGGTATATTTAATGACCTTGTAACACCTGTAATGTTCCGGTCTTTAAGAAGTTCATTTTTGAATGTTTCATATGTTTTATTAAGATTTCCTTTTAATGAAAAATTGATAATATTATTTTGATTGAATCCCAGTTCTTCATTTATAAGAAACCGGGATTGTTTAAAAATTATGATCGTGGAAATTATTAAAAATATTGAAAAAGTAAATTGAATTGTAACCATTATCTTTCTCGACCGTGAACCTTTTATTCCTGATACAGGATTGTTTTGCAGAGCATTTACAGGATTAAAAGAAGAGACAAAAATTGCCGGATAAATCCCTGCAAAAATTCCTGCGAGAACACTGACTAAAAATAAAGAAAGTATGAAATTAAGGTTTATAATGTCAGTTAAAATGAAGTTATTACCTGTAAATAGATTGAATTTTGGTAATATCATAACTGCTGCAGCGAAACCGAATAGTAATCCTGTAACAGATAGAAGAACAGATTCTCCAATAAACTGTTTAAAAAGTTCACTTCGTTTAGCTCCAACCACTTTTCTTATACCTATTTCTCTTGTCCTGAAAATTGACCTTGCAGTTGAAAGATTTATGAAATTAATACAGGATACAAACAGCACCATTATCGCTATGCTTGAAAAAATGATCAGGCTTCTCATGTGCGGAGACAATTCTCCCTCGGGGCTGTAATATCGAAGCTTTTTGAAAGGCTCAAGACTAAGTTCATATTCTGACCCGGGAATATGACGTTTTATTGTACTTGATATCTTTTTTATTAAAAAGTCCGTTTCAGTATTCTCAGAAATTTGAACATATGTTTCCAAAGTATAACTTCTTCTCCAGTTATCAAGCTTAATAAAGCTGTGAATTTTTGATATATTTGAAAAGGGGATTAAAAAATCGAATTCCAAATATGAATTTGAAGGAATATTTTTCAAGACTCCTGAAACAGTCAATTCAAATTCGTTATTTATTCTTAATATGTTTCCAAGGGGGTTGGAATCCCCAAAATATTTTACCGCAGCTTTTTCCGTGATCACGATCGAATTTGGATTTTTAAATACCTGTTCTTTCATTCCTAAAATAAAAGGGAAAGAAAAGATATTAAAAAAATCTTCATCTGCCAGAAACAGAGTGTTTTCATAAAATACTTTTTCACCATAGTCAATTATTAAATCATTTGTCTTCATTAATCTTGCCGAATAAACAATTTCAGGATATTCATCTTTCAGATAATGAGCAAGGGGTACCGGCACAGCAGTATCAGTTTTAGAATTTTTATCCTTTTTTACAACAATAAACAGTTGATCCAGATTATTGTGAAACGTATCATAACTGATCTCTTTAAAGATCCATAGAAACATTAAAATACAGCAGGTCATACCTACTGCCATACCGGAAGTATTTATAAAAGCATATCCTTTGTTTTTTTTCATATTTCTAATGGATATCTTCATATAGTTTTTGAACATTACAAAACTCCAGAGAAGATAACTTCTGATAAAATCAAAAATAGGTATTAAAACCTGGGCAGTAAGCCAGAGATTTGCTTTCAGAAAATTTTTGTCAGTTAATATGAAGTTATATTCCTCCTCGATATCGCCAATAACCATTTTTCTGTTTTCAGGTCTGATCAGAAGCCAGAGTATCGAGTAAGCAATTTTTGGAAATTTTCTCATTTTCCTGTTAAATCTCCATATGATAAGCCTTTAAATCCTTCCCATACTTTTTTCTGCATCTCTAAGGATTCTTCAAGTGCTTTAAATCCTGTTTCAGTAAGTCGGTAATAAATTTTGCTTTTTCCGCCTCTCTCAGGTGTGGGTTCACCTTTCTCCCTGAATACCAGTTCCTTATTAGCTAATTGATCAAGTATGAAATATAGAGTACCGTACTTTAATGCTTTACCGGTTTTTTCATCTATCTCTCTTTTAATTGCAACCCCATAAGCATTGTCTTTTAGCCTCCAAATAGTTAGAAGCAGTAATTCCTCAGCTTTGGTCAATTCTTTCATTTTTCTAATCCCAATAAATACAAGTTTCTTGTATAAATATAAATACGAGTTTCTTGTAAAAATGTTTCAAGAGATTAAATACATCAACTATAATTCTGAATTCTTGTCAAAAATTAAAGTAAAAATTGAGAACGGAAAATCAAAATAGCACAATGTATATCTAAAAATAATGTTACAAAAGAGAAAATTATCTCTAAGGGAAAATACCCCTTTCCTTATAAACAGTCTCCAATCTTCTTAAAGCCACAATATAAGCGGCTGTACGCCAGTCAATATTATGTTTTTTTGCGGTCCTCTGGACATTTTTATAAGCATTGATCAGGATTTTGTGCAGTTTTTCATCCACTTCACTTAAATCCCAGGATTCGCTCCTTTTATTCTGAAGCCATTCGAAATAACTGACAATTACTCCGCCGGCATTACATAGTATGTCAGGGAGAACAGTGATATTCCTTTCACTCAGGATCCTGTCGCCATCGATATCTGTAGGCCCGTTAGCACCTTCTGCAACAAGTTTTACATTTAATAAATGTGCAGTCTCAGCAGTTATCTGGTTTTGAAGGGCTGCCGGTATAAAAATATCTGCTTTTATTGAGAAAAAAGCTGGTTTGTCTATCAGTTCGCTGTCAGGGTAACCGGCTACCCCGCCATTTGCCTGAATATGACGGCAAAGTCGTTTAGGATTGATACCGTTTTCATTGTAAATTGCCCCGGTCACATCTTCTGCACCAACCATAACAGCGCCGTGCTCTCTCATCAGCATCGATGCCCAGGAACCTACATTGCCGAACCCCTGCACAAAAAATTTGGCATTTTTCAGATTAAAATCATTATCATTTGCCCATTGTTCAATTATATAAACAACACCCTGGCCGGTTGCCTTGTTTCTGCCCAGGCTGCCGCCTGATTCAATAGGTTTCCCGGTTACCACATGAGTTGAACGGTTCCTTTCATGCGGAGGTTTTGTAGATAAATATGTATCGAGCATCCATGCCATGATCTGTGCATTTGTATTCATATCAGGAGCCGGGATATCGTATTCGGGTCCGATCGTGTCTCCTAATGCATAAGTAAATCTTCGCGTTATTTTTTCCAGCTCTTTTGTGGAATATTTGGATGGATCGAACTGTATTCCTCCTTTACCGCCTCCGAAGGGAATATTTGCAATGGCTGATTTCCATGTCATCCAGGTTGCAAGAGCTCTTACTTCATCTATATCTACTTCGGGATGATACCTCATTCCCCCTTTATAAGGCCCTAATACGTCATTGTGCTGGACACGGTATCCAGTAAACATCTCGATCTTTCCATCATCCATTATAACAGGAAAGTTCACGATATTTTCATTCTTTGTTTTTGACAGTATTTTTCTGATCTCAGGATCAAAATCCATAAGATCGGCAGCTTTATTGAACTGTTTTGAGACATTTTCATATAAAGTTGCCTTTTTTGAGCCGGATTTTTTTGTCATTTTTGTTCCCCCATCAAAAGATTATAACATTAAAATACAAAAAATAATTTACATATTCAAAAATAATAATAAAATATGTAAATCATGTTAAATGATCATTAGTGTACGGTTGATTTAATTTTGAGATTCTTCTCCCGAGGACTCGGGATCAGAATGACGATTGAGCCCAAATTGTGAGCGTCATTCCCTGACCCGGATTATCTGGATCACTATTTTCTAATAAGATCGAAAATCATGATTGCCATGGGATTACAACGTCGCTTCGCTTCTCGTAATGACATCTTCGGAACTTTATTACTAACAATTCCGCTTTCCGTCATTCTGAACGAACAGACTGTGTGAAAACGTTTGTTTTTTACATTTTCGTAATCCAAGAGTGTCATTGCGAGGAGCGAAGCGACGTGGCAATCTCACTGTTAAAGTATTGTTTTGTAAGGAGATATGAGATTACGACGGTCGTCCCGGAAAATAGGACTCCCTCGTAATGACAGCCTATTATTACGCTTTTTAATCGTTTTCACACAGTCTGCTGATCGGGAATCTCATCGTTTCAAGACAAATCATTATACAAATCTTTCCTATCAGGATTAAACTTCTTATTCAATTCAAGTTCCTATGCTGCCATACATTTTCTTTTGTAAATAATGAGTAATAATATGCCAGGAGATTCCCGATCAAGTCGGGAATGACACACTAGTGCTTGTATTACAGGGTAAAAAATTACTTCACCCGATGCTAAATTTCATGATAATATTTGGATTTTTATAAAAGATAAAAAAAGGGGCGCACGCTTTTTTGAAACGTGAACCCCTCGATAACAGAAACAAAATCCTTATAGAAAAAGAATTTTATTAAAAAACATATACAGCGTCAGCGCTTTAAAAGTTTAATATTTTTTCAACTTCTTTCTTATCGACATCCATTACATGTGTTATTCCGCTCATTTCAGCCGCTTCCGGTGTTAATGCTGCAATATCATCCCTTGTGATGTGTTCCAGAGCAAACTTTCTGCTGCCTGTCATTAACTGGCGCAGACCCTGTGCAAGTCTTTCATAATACGTATAAAGTCCGATTGCTCCAGTCGGTAATTTTTCGAATTCATTATTGCCTAATTCTTCTCTTAAATGAGCTGCAGTGACAAATATTTTATCAATATCGTTGCCGAATCTTTCAACGTACACCGGGATCTGGTTTTCTTTAATCGTTTTACCGATAGTTTTACCCACCATTACTGCGGCAATCGGAGCACGTGCCATACCGATCAGTTTTACAAAAGGCGCTCCTAATGAAAGACCTTTATATATCTGATCCTCAAATGTAAATCCTCCTGCGAATGCAATTGCAGGTAAATATTTGCCTTTATCTGCGAGCTGTTTCGCATATTTATACGTCAGTGTATGAAGTTCAACGGGCGGCATACCCCATTCATTCATCATTCTCCATGGGCTCATACCTGTCCCGCCGCCGGCACCGTCCACTGTAAGCAGGTCAATTTTATATTTCGATGAAAAAGCGACAGCTCTTGCCAGATCAGCGGGGCGGTAAGCACCTGTTTTAAGAAAGACATATTTTGCACCGGCTTTGCGCAATTCTTCAACTCTTCCGGCAAATGATTCTTCGGTTACCATCCCTACACGGGAATGGCGTTCAAATTCTTTAAAAGCACCTTTTTCAAATGCTTTTATTACAGAGGGATCTGTAGGATTAGGCAGAACAACGTAACCTCTGTTATATAAAAGCTGTGCTTTTTCAAGACTGGTAATTTTCACCTCGCCGCCGATATCCTTTGCGCCCTGTCCCCATTTGAGTTCTACAATTTCAACGCCAAGTTCTTTAATACCGTATTCCTGCACTCCAAGCCGGGTATCCTCAACATTTGACTGCAAAATTATTGCACCGTATCCATCCCGCTGATAATCTTTGAACATACTGACTCTCATTTTCAGATCAGGTGCATCAAGGATATCTCCATTTTTAATTACAGCATCAACATCCATACCTACAACATTTTCACCAATTGTAAGTCCTGTCCCTGAGATTGCAGTGCCAATCCCGATTCCATCCCAGTTGTTTTTTGCAATATTTGTGGAGCCGATACCGGGGATTACCCATGGAAGTTTGAATTTTATACCGTTATCGTGGCCGAATTTCACTTCCAGATCAACCGCAGGGAAAATAGCTTTGTCACTATCGGCTTCAATTCCCACGGCTCCAACCGCCGTACCCATAATATTGAAATGGGAATAGTCAACCGGATATGCTTTTTCACCGGCAGTAGTAATTACTCCAAAAGGCTGGGGGTAAATCACCTCGTGACCTCTGTAGGCGGATTTTCCTATCTCACACATTCCAATGCAGCCGTCTACACATGTAACACACATTCCCGAAGTAGGTACAATTGAATCTTCTGTTCTGTTTTTGGTCAGTGTTGCTGCTGAACTGTTTACTCTTGTAAGCGACATTATATAATCCTCCTTATATCATTAATCTTTAATTATTTCACATGCAACGCAGGGGTCCATGTAGCACATCATATCATCGAACTGCTCTTTTTCAATACACGGCGGGCTCAAGTTGGCGCAGCCCCCGCATATTGCTTTTTGCGGATCCGTATACGTACATCTCAATTGACATGCAGGACAAACATACATGCACCCGCCGCATAACCGGCATACTTCCGATGGGATATCAAACGGTGTATTGATTCTCCTTGTATGTCCCCGGCCTTGAAAACCGATGGCTTTTGCCGCCATTTGTTCCTCACAATACCTGACGCATTTACCGCATAGAATACAGTCCTCATGTTCCTGTTTGAAACGCTGCTGCCGGACTTCAAATTTTGAAGCAAGATCCTGAATGATCTTTGACTGAGGGCATGAAGCAAGTAATAATTCAAGGATCATTTTTCTTGCTTTCATTACTCTGCTTGAGGCGGTAAAAACTTCTAATCCGTTCTCAATAGGATAAGTACATGAGGAAACCAGTTTATATTTTGAACCATGCCTGATTTCTACAACACAAAGCCTGCATGCGCCATATGGCGTAAGTCCATCCATATGACATAAAGTGGGGATCGGAAATCCCAAAAACTCTGCGGCTTCAAGGATCGTTGTTCCTTTTTCCAGTGTCACATCAAGCCCGTTTATCTTTAATGAAATCATGTTTTCCTCCTGTTCCAAGGCATTCTGAATTGTCTTTTTATCAAGTTCTGTTTTTTATATTCCAGATGTCTGGAAATTCTCCTTAATATAAGTTCGATTTTGATATGCTTTATTCCAAAATTACAGCTTCAAATTTACATACATCGTAACAAATTCCGCACTTGATGCATTTTTCCTCATCGATCAAGTGGGGCTGCTTCTTTTCACCGCTGATCGCTTCTTCCGGGCATTTTAATTTACATAATAAACATCCAGTGCATTTTTCTTTATCGATCCGATACCTTATAAGCTCCTTACATACACCTGCAGGACATTTATGATTATTAATATGTTCATTATACTCATCACGGAAATACTGGATAGTGGAAAGCACCGGATTAGATGCCGTCTGTCCCAAACCGCACATTGTTGTATCCTTGACAACATGGGCAAGTTCTTCCAGTAGTTCCACTTGCTCAAGGGTTCCCTCCCCATTCGATATATCAGTTAAAATTTCATGCATACGCTGCGTGCCTTTACGGCAGGTGAAACATTTACCGCAGGATTCTTCCATTAAAAAATGCATATAATACTTTGCTATGTCAACCATGCAGGTTCTATCA
Organism: Candidatus Zhuqueibacterota bacterium; assembly: GCA_042570605.1. Classification (GTDB taxonomy): domain Bacteria; phylum SM23-31; class SM23-31; order JBHPGK01; family JBHPGK01; genus JBHPGK01. Next base: position 11,413 of record JBHPGK010000031.1, on the reverse strand, counting down.
TCCATAACGATCATACCGCCGGAACCCATAATGGAACCGGTTTTCTCAAGGCTTTCATAATCGATCATCACATCAAACATTGATGCAGGGATACAGCCACCTGATGGACCGCCAGTCTGAACTGCCTTTATCTCTGCTTTTCCAATTGAGCCGCAGCCAATATCGTAAATCATTTCCTTTATTGTCAATCCCATTGGAACCTCGACCAAACCTGTATTCCTGATCTTGCCGACAAGGCTGAAAATCTTGGTACCGCTGTTACCGGGAACACCTACTTTTGAGTACACAACAGCTCCTTCACTTATTATGACAGGGACATTTGCAAGCGTCTCGACATTGTTAATACAGGTTGGGTATCCAAAAATCCCTTTATCAGTCGGGTAAGGAGGCCGCTGTCTCGGTTCTCCCATTTTCCCTTCTATAGAACGAATTAATGCAGTCTCTTCACCGCACACAAATGCTCCGGCTCCGCGGACGATCTCAATATCAAATGAAATTCCCGTACCGAGAATATCCTCTCCTAATAAACCTATTTCTCTTGCTTGCCTGAGAGCGATCAAAGTATGTTTGATGGCAAGTGGGTATTCACTTCTTACATAAATGATACCTTTTGTTGCATTAATAGCTATTCCCGCAATAAGTAAACCTTCAATTATCGAGTGAGGATTTCCTTCAAGAAGACTTCTGTCCATATAAGCGCCCGGGTCACCTTCATCAGCATTACAGACCATGAATTTTTGCGCAGTACCATTACCGGAAGCTCTGGCTATTTCCCATTTCTTACCGGTCAGGAACCCTGCTCCCCCCCTGCCTCTAAGCCCGGATTTAATAATTTCCTCCGTGATCCAGCTTTTGTCTTTTAATGCAAGCACTTTTTGAAGAGCTTTATACCCATCCTGTCTGATATAATTATTTATTCTTATCGGGTCTACTAATTCATTCCTTCCAAGAATAGTACGGGTCTGTTTTTTATAAAAAGGAATAACATCTTCAGTCTTATAGATCTTTTTCCCGTCAGGATCTTTGTAAATCAATTCTTCAACAATTTTTCCTTCCAGTGCAGCATCGATAATTTTTGGAACATTGTCCATTTTGAGTTTGGGATATACATTCTTTTCCGGTTCAACAATAATGAATGGTTCAATTTCACAAAAACCGTTACAGCCGGTAATTCTTAAGGTGATTTTGTCCTGCAGTTCTTTCTCAAGAATATACCGTTTTGTTTTTCTGATTATATCATTTGCGCCGCTTGCCTGACCGCACGTACCTGCACTGATAACAAGACATCGTTTATTTTCATTTAAATCATCCAGAATAATCTCACGTAATTGATCCAAATCTTCCAAGGATGTTAATCGCCTCATTAATCTAAACCTTTCATTTTGAATTGTTGTTAACAGTTATCATATGATTATTTGAAATCCAGTAATTTAAGTTAAATCCAGAATATGTCCTTTACATCCTTTCCGTGAGCATATCTGGATTACACCTCCGCCTTTAACTATCATCGGGACCATAGCTGCACCGCACTCAATACAATCAGTGCTTCGCGACAGCTCCGAATGGCAGTGCGGACAAAAAAAGTTCACCAGTGTATCCTTTGGTATTTCATATTCAGACTCAGTTTTAAAACTGCCGTATAATCTTGACAATCTCAGCCACCCGTGTTTACGTTTAAAAGATATTGTAACCCGGATCGACGGGTGATCATCAATAAGAAAATTCTTATCCATAAAACTGTGATTACACTTGGGACAGCTTAAATCAAGAGGGAAAATCCGTTCATCGGTTTTAACCTCAAGACTGTCCATCCTCTCCCGGGTTTTCTTGATAATATCTTTAACCATCGATCTTTTTACATTTGAAAAGTAATGGCCATCTACAACAGCTATAGGACCAAGTGCACATGCGCCAAGACAGTTAACCGATTCAAGCGAAATTTCCTTATCAGGAGTTGTTTCACCTGCCTTGATTTTAAGGTGAGACTCAAACTCATCGACGATCGCAGGACCGCCTCGGACGTGGCATGCCGTTCCCAGACATACCGAAATGAGATGTTTACCTCTTGGTTTAAGGCTGAATGATTTATAGAACGTAGCCACACCAAAGATATCAACCAGTGATTTTCCTGTTCTTTCAGCAACGATCTTTAGAGCTTCTTCAGGAAGATAGCTGTACTGGGATTGAATTCCCTCAAGAATTGCAATAATGCTGCCTTCCTTTCGATCATGTTTATCAACTATGCTAATAATGTTTTCCCGTTTCATACTTTTTGAACCTCGTTCCTTTATTATGTTAGTTTAACCAAATCCCAATTGTCTATATTGTGCTTATATATATTCTTCACAGTGCCAGACTCCCCCTTCAGGTTTTGGAAAGATGCAGTTTAGCCGGTTTTCGCAATTACAGCACAGACCTTTAGATACTCTATCGTCAGTTCTTGTTTTATCAATTGATTCTTTTTTGGGTCCCACTTTTACTTCTTTAGAAGGGTATTCTTTGAATTCTTCACAAAACAATACAGGTTTACCTGGTTTCCTTGGGAAGGTGCATGTCGCATCTCCCATACAAAGTGAACAGAGATTATAATGACTGATGAAATCCGTGGGTTCATTTTTTGTCAATTTACTTTTTGACATACGGGATTTACTCTCCTTTTGTTCAGTCTTTGTTTTGAAATGAACGGATTTAATATCTTTTACTTCATTATCTTTCATTTCACTCTCCAATATTGAAGTAAAAAATATTTAGATTAATAATATCCGTTCGCATGCCTATTCTCGTATGCAATTTGTATGCCAGTATAAAAGTGCACATTTTTGTTAGATAATGTCAGAACATATTTAAAAATACTTCTTATGAATTCGTTGTCTAACTTATATATTATCAATATATTATTGATAATTTGTCTGGTCTTAAAAGTAAAAATTTTATCTATGTGACCAGCCTGATATAAAACACCCGGAAATCGGGGAAAATTGAACCGGTGGGGAGAAACACCCCGGTTTTAATTCACAGAATCATTATGCATGAAACATTCTCGCGAGCTTTTCTCTCAGAGTTTTTCTGTCTATGTTGAGTATTTTTGCTGCTTTTGTTTTATTCCCCTTTACGCTGTCTAAAACATTCCGAATGTACTCAGCTTCAATTTCTGCAAGTGTTTTATTAAAATCTTTACTCGGAATTAAAGAGAACCGCATATGGGGGGGGAGATCAGGCACATCGACAGATTCATTTTCCAACATAACTGTAAGACGTTGAATAATGTTTTCAAGTTCTCTTACATTTCCGGGCCAGTTATAATTTAATAGGGCATTTAAAACATCATCAGTAAAATTAATGGGTTTTTTCCTTATCTCGTCAGAAAATTTTTTGGCGAAATAACGTATTAACAGGAGAATATCATTTCCTCTCTCACGCAGCGGAGGTATATCTATCGTTATGACATTAAGCCTGAAGAAGAGGTCTTCTCTAAAACCTTTCTTTTTTATCAGACTCTGCAGGTCCTTATTCGTTGCGGCAATTATTCGTATATCGACTTTTTTAGGGCGGGAAGAGCCGATCATGTAGACTTCCTTATCCTGCAGCACCCTCAGCAGTTTGACCTGCATGGAAGGGCTCGTTTCACTTATCTCGTCAAGAAAAATGGTCCCTCCGTCTGCAGTTTGAAAAAATCCTGCCCGGGATTCTGCGGCACCCGTAAATGCACCTTTAACATACCCGAAAAGTTCACTTTCCAGGAGGTTTTCCGGTATTCCGCCGCAGTTAATAGGGACAAACGGGGCGGAGGATCTCGGACTGTTATAATGGATCGCTCTGGCAATTATCTCTTTCCCTGTGCCGCTTTCCCCTGTAATGAGCACAGTCGCAGAGATGGATGCCGCTTTTGCAGTTGCCTTGTGAATTGCATGCATTATTTTAGATTCACCTATTAGCCCGTAATTGGTGAGCTGTTTGCTGATCCATTCAGATTTTACCGTTCTTTTTTTCCTGAGCTTAGTTATAACTTTTTTGACAGCTGTAAAAAGTTCTTCATCCGTGAAAGGTTTTGCAAGATATTCGCTGGCTCCGGTTTTTACAGCCGTTACCGCACCTTCGATCGTTGCGTATCCTGTGATCATCATAACTTCCGTATCTCTGAAATTTTCCTTGACATGGCGCACCAGATCAAACCCGTTTACTTTAGGCATTTTATAGTCGGTTATTACAAGGTCGATTTTTGTTCCGTCAAGAATTTTTATTGCGTCGGAAACATTTAATGAAGAGAAAACTTTGAAACCCTTTGAAGATAGATTTCTTTGAAGAACCTCCAAAGTATCCGGAGCATCATCAACAACAAGAAGGGTTTCTTTATTACTGGATTTTGTCATTTTCCTGTACCACCTCTTTTGGTTTTTTGTATGGGAATCCTATTTCAAATTTTGTGCCTTTACCTATTCGGGTTGAAACATTTATTTTCCCATTATGAGACATTACTATTCCATGGACTACCGGCAGCCCCAGACCGGTGCCTTCATTAATATCTTTGGTAGTAAAGAACGGCAGAAACATTTTTCTTTTAACCTCTTCGCTCATTCCGGTTCCGTTATCTTCTACGGCAAGATAAACATATTTACTATCAAATGATGTTTTAACAAGGAGTTTTCCTCCCTTATTCATGGCATGTATTGCGTTGATTACAATATTTATAAGAGCCTGTGAAAGCTGGGAGGGGTCTCCTTCAATTGCCGGCAGGTTTTTAGAAAGAGAAAGTTTGAGTATTATACCCTCTTTCCGGCAGCGGGGTTCATAGAAAAACATGCTGCCTTCAACGATCTCATTTAGATTTGCCGGTTTCATCTGGAAGGGCATCTGCCGTGCAAATAATAGAAGTTTTTTTACGGTATCTCTGGCATGAAGAGAAGCTTTTTCTATTTTTTCCAGGTCATTTACCACCTCTACCGGAATATCTGTATGTTTTTTTGCCAGTTGTGCAAATCCCAGCATATTGCCTAAAGGTTCATTCAGTTCATGTGCAACTCCTGCTGCAAGCTGTCCTATCGTTGCAAGACGGTCGGCATGTTTAAGCTGTTCCTGCAAATCAATCCTTTCGTTCTCATTCTTCTTCCGCTCGATTATTAAAGCAAGCTCTTTGGCAACGGCGTCTATTAAATTTCTTTCCTCTTTCAAAAAAGGTCCTTCATACTGTTCCGGAACCTTTTTAGAATAGACCACTTCTACATATCCTCGTTTCTCACTGTTTATTATTATGTCAGACGACTGCCTGTAAAGTCCGTCATTAAAATTCTGTGACAAGTAAACCCCATTGTCGAAATATATGCGGCTGCCGGCAAAGTCCGAATACTGCCATGCAGAAGGAAGCAGATCGACAACTAACTGCAGAATTTTTTCAACAGGTATTTTAGGCTCAGCTAATACTTTTGAAATGCTGTACAGACAGGTCAATTCTTTTATTCTTTCACCTAACGCCCAGTGTGCTTTTCTGTTAGTCCATGTGATACCAAGAGATTTTGCAGCAGTTTCGTAAAACTCGATCTCTTCGGACGTGAAATATTTTCTCTGGCTGCTTTTAAGTACTAAAAGCCCCTTGTCTTCATCATCTGCTTCGAAAGGTATAATTGCGGCTGATTTATAACTTTTACTAACCTGAGCCAGGATATTTTTAATAATATTATTGTTGTCTTCTTTTTTCAGGATTTGAAGTTTATCGGTATTATCGACCAGAAAACTTCCGGTCTTTGTGAAATACGGCAGTGATTGATCGATATTTCCGTTAATAAAATCTATACACAGATCAACAAGAGAATTATCTTTACCAAAATTCACATAATTGCCCGAGCTTCCTATTTCATTTTTCGATATTGAATAAAATTCAAAAAAATCTTTCGGCTGCAGCCTGGCAAGCGACCTGTAGAAATTGGATGCATCCTTAAGCCAAATCTCGATAGTATCACAGCATGAAAAATTTATAATGATCTTTGAAAGTTCTTCAAAGAATTCGTTTAGCGGTACAGCCTTGTTGGAAAAAGCTAATATTTTATGCGACAATTCCCTGAAATCTTCAAAAAGCCTTGTCCCGGCATCGTCATTTGTGCTTTTTTTGTTCATGCAGAGATAATTTAATAAGAGTGTGGATAAATGTAAAGAGAAATGACAAAGAGCGAATGACCAAATCCCAATGACAAATGTCCAATGACAGAAAGAAAGAATAACTACTAAGACACGAAGGAAAATCAAAAATTCAAATGTTCTGCCTGAGGCAGATCCCGTTTCTTGCGGTAACTATTAATTCTTCATTATTTCCAAAAGAGGCGGATCCCGCACTGGCGGGACGTGGGAGTCTGATTCCTCTAAGTTGGATTTACTTGATGTTAAATTGACAATAAACCCACCACAGAGATGTCATTACGAGCGAAGCGTCGTAATCTGCCGATTTTTGGGATTTGTTTTAGTGGTAGTAGATTGCTTCTCCCGGTAAACCGGGATCGCAATGACATCTTTGATACAGCTTTTATAAAAAATGAGTTGAGCCACATGCACGAAAAAGGGAATCCAGAAGGGGGAAGGGTAGTGCTTTTTGTAATAAACATAGTCCCTTAGTGGTAATCCTTTCTGTTTGTCATTTGACATTTGGATTTGGTCATTTGACATTCACCAGCTATCTGGTGTTCTGTGCCTTAGTGGTTATCCTTTCTTTCCGTCATTGGTCATTGGGATTTGGACATTTGTCATTCACCAGCTTCTGGTGTCCTGTGCCTTCGTGGTTTTTTCTCAATGGTCATTTGGATTTGGTCATTTGACATTCACCAGCTTCTGGTGTTCTGTGCCTTCGTGGTTATCCTTTCTGTTTGTCATTTGACATTGGGATTTGGACATTTGACATTCACCAGCTTCTGGTGTTCAGTGCCTTAGTGGTTATCCTTTCTGTTTGTCATTTGACATTGGGATTTGGTCATTTGACATTCACCAGCTTCTGGTGTTCTGTGCCTTAGTGGTTATCCTTTCTTTCCGTCATTTGTCATTTGGATTTGGTCATTGGGATTTACCTGTCAGAACCTTTTAAGATATGCGATCTTAAAAATTGCAGTTTTATTTATGTCGTAATACCTTCCGCCTTTTTTCAGCAATATTCCATTCCATGTGCCCGAATGATTGTAGACAAAGTATATATCGCTGCCGATCTTCGGTATATAATTGATCAGGAAGTTCATGTTCAGTGATTCGTCCTCATTGTTCCACTGCATGAACAGCCTCGACGTGAGCCTTGTTGAGAAGTTCGCATTTGCGGTCAATGAATATTCCTTAGTTTTAAAAGATTGCTCGGAAGCACTGATCTTGTTAAAATCGAAATTTCCGCTAACCGAAAGGTGCTTGTTCAGCTTGTAGGTCGCCTCAATTTTATAATTTTCTCTTTTCCCGTTATAAAACCCGCCCCAGCCGTATTCAAGCTCTCCGTATAGCGGACGGCTGGAGTTGGTCATAAACCTCAGTTCATGTTCTGTCCATTCATATTTTCCAATTGGGATAACAACGTCTGAAAAAATATTAAAATCCTCATCGAGGTATTCGTATTCCTTTGAAAAACTGTAGATAATATCTTCGCGGCTTTCAAAATGCAGCACGATCGGTCTGAATCCCATACTCTTCTCGAGGAGCCGTCCCTCGGAACTGTGAACATAATCCAGTACCAGCAGTTCAATTTCAGCTCTTCTTATACCTAATATTTTCGGTCTGGGATTCAGCCGGAAGCTAAAATCTGACGTCATTATATTTGTCCGCCTGATAAATCCGAGCTCGGAATTGAAATTCTTCTCAATAAAACCGTGCCCCATGCTCAGGTCGAATTTATCGTTAGGAAGCGATATTTTAATGTTTCCGGTTCTGTTATCTTTATTATCTGCGCCTGAAGTGCCGGACATCGCAATGTTTGTAGAAAATTCCAGGTTGTAATTTTGCAGAAATTCATCGGTTTTATACGTAAAGTCCAGTCCCCCCACAAGATTTTTGTGGTCCTTATCGATAAGATTTGTCAATACGAATCCAATATGCGAGCGCTCGAACAGGTCCTGTTTTAACCTTAACACGGTGTTATTTGCCGCGGGAGTACCATTTTTTCTGTCCGTGATTATATTCATAAACCCGATACTCAGACCATCGGTTTTTCCCGTAAGCCGGACACCTGCAAGGATGGGCACTTCCGTCCTTTCCGGTGTCAGCCCCAGCCTCCTGCTGTAATATATATTGTCCGATTCAGTCCCGAACTTGAACCTTTCCAGGTCTTCAAGGAAAAATCCCCTTTTTTCTTCATACTGCAGGCTGAACCTTGTCAGGTTGATACGTGTGCGGTCGGATTCGACCTGTGCAAAATCTGTAAATGTGGTGAGGTCGAGTGTCATATTCGGACCGAGCGGATACTTGACATCAAGCCCGGTCTTGGTGGAAGTGTCGGAGTTTTCGTTGTACAGTTTTTCCACGCCTGTGGAAAAGTACGGTTTAGCTTCAAGAGCGCTGCCGCGTTCTATATTTGTCAGCCCGGTAATTACTCCTGCATTCTGGAGCTGCTGCAAACCTTGTTTTCTAAGCCATGACCTCCAGAGTACCTCTTCATTTGTTTTAATGATCTTCCTTTGAATATTGAATCCCCATGTCTGCTTATCTCCTTTGGGAAACCGCAGGGTTTTAAAAGGGATCATTATTTCAGCTGACCAGCCGTAGTCTGCGATCTTTGCCCTGACATCCCAGACCCCGTCCCAGCTCGCATCAGGTCCGTGATGACCAGATGATTCTCCGGAACCTAAAAGACCGTCCACCCTTGCTCCGTTAGCATTAGTGGCAAAATAAAATCCGCTGCGGTAATCGAGGTAAGTGTCCAGAATAATTTCAATGTTATCGTCGGCAAACAGACGCGAATCCTTTTTCAGCTCCTTATGAATGATCCTGTCCGGCTGTGAATCATAACAGATCACACCGATATATAGATTGTCTTTATTATACACGATCTTTACTTCGGTCTTTTCCGACGGCTGTGTCCCTTCAAAAGGCTCCATCTGAGTGAAATCCGAGACCGAATGTGCAGACTTCCAGAAATCCTCCGTAAGCAGACCGTCGAATTTTAAATTTGCCTGGATAAATGAGGCTTTTATACTGCCGTTTTCCTGGGCATAAACGTTTGTCAGAAATAATAAGATAATTAAAACAGGTATAAGCTTCCTGATCATAGATTTACTCCGGTTCTTTATATTGAAGTTACTATTTGAAGTCATTTAATGTTATACATGTTAGACAATTAAAGAGGGGATTTCCTTCCTTTTAATCACCGTTATGCAAAAATCCAGTGTTTTACACATTGTTTTTATTACGTATTTGTGATTAAAATAATTCAATTTTTTATGAAAGAGGTGGATGTTAATGGAATGCTGCGGGTGAAAAGTGCGGAGGAATATGGCGGCGGAAAGAAGGTGATTTTCTGTTGAAAAACCCCGGAATATCTGCTTAAAATGCCGTTTAAATCACTTCTGTCCGGTAAAAAAATAGGTTCTTCCGAGTTTTGTGTTGAAATGAGTATAAAAAATTGAAAGGGACATCAAAAACCTCTAAACTTAAGTTTTATCCACCAGTTTTAATAAAAGTAGAAGCATAAATATCTCCAGGAAATCGAAGTGGAGACTCCAAATGATTATTATTACTATGTAATTCCAGAGCTACTCCTGAGGCTTCGGGAGGACAGGCAGGTTGTCACTTCGTTTCCCGTATGACAGTTGTATTTCTAAAATAATATAAAAATATGGATTTTTATACAAAGTTATTACTTCGAGATACGCAGCCTGAGAACCTACCCTGCTTATAGACAGCAGCCTCACTAACTCCGTCCTTTAGGGCGGAGATTCAGCTCTTTACCGCAGAAGGAACCAGCCTCACTATAAGACTGTGTGTCAAAAACAATACAATTTCCGGAAGAACCAAAATATATTTTACGTATTACGTACATCAAAAACTGGATTCCAGCCTTCCAGACTGTGTGAAAACACTTAGTTTAATAAAAGTATAGGGCATTAAGTGTCATTGCGAGGCGCGAAGCAACGAAGCAATCTGCCCGCTAAGGTATTGTTATTAAATAAATTATGAGATTGCTTCATACGTCCCTCTCCCTCTTCGCGGGATCGGAACTCCTTCGCAATAACACCTATTTTATTGTTTTTTTACCGTTTTCACACAGTCTGGAAGGCTGGAATCCAGTTACTTATAATTTTTGCAATCTGATTATTTTTTAAAATATCTTGATTTAAGTTCTGTTAAAACAAGAATTTAAGTATAGGTCTTTTTGTTTTTTACCGGACACTACAGCGTTTAAATCAGTAGTGTCCGGTAAAAAGTATCGGTTTTAAGCTTAAATTGATTTTATTTAACAAGTTAAAGGATTTAAAACATTTTTAAATTGAAAAATGAGATTCTTCACTTCACTGCGTTACGTTCAGAATGACGTTGTTTGACTGAGCTTACACGTCATTCTGAGCGCAGCGAAGAATCTCAATATTTATTTTAACCGGACAGTTATGTGTTTAAATATTGGTGGAAATATATAAATATTATTATAATACCTCATGGTTAATTTAACCATAGGTAAATTTACCATAGTACATTGTCAATAAAAGAGATAATATTGCAATAAATTATTGCAAAAATGATTACTTTGTGACAATAGTCCTTGACAAACCGATATTATTTTATTATTATTGCAGCATATATATTCGTATATGGTTAACTTTATTGTATTATTAAGCATGAACAATAATCGATACAGAATATTGATCATCGAGAATTCTCAAGAAGTATTTGGTAAAATTGAAAATATTTTAAATATGGATGGATTATCACTGATCAATGTAAAAAATGTTGATGATGGAATAGCCCTGATTAAAGAAGATAATATTGACATGGTTTTAGTCAATTATGATTCAACTCAGGACATTGGGATTTTTTTATATTATTTAAGAAATATTTTAAAGAAAGTTGGTAAAATTCTAATAGTATATTGCCTTGACAAAGACTCATCAAAAAAGTGCCGTGAAGCATTAAAACATGGGGCAGATGATTTCATTTATATAAAAGATTTTTATGAATTGTATATGTTATTAAAACCATATCTAAATATAAAAAATGGTAATGATCAATTGATAATTGCGAAAGTAAAACGATTAGTTAAAGAAAATAAATCCAATGTAAGAGTCACCGAAATGGCTGAGGAACTGGGTATCGATAGATATAAATTACATGACGTTTTTCAAAAGCATGAAAATAAAAGTGTTCGGGATTACATAAGTGAATACAGGACAAAACTTATGGAAGATTATGCTCAGCAGGGCTATACATTCAACCGATGCTGTAAAGAGATGGGATTATCAAGAAAATGTCT
>JBHPGK010000030.1:0-21978 GCA_042570605.1 Candidatus Zhuqueibacterota bacterium | reverse complement strand
TTTTTCCGAAGTTGCCCAATCTGTAAGGGTATATCCGAACCAGTTTGCTGTAAGGAATGATAAGATAATCGAAAGTGAAACCGTGACTCTTGTAGATGAACCATTTTTTGAGGTATTTTCTTTCCCGTTGATAAAAGGGGATCCATCTTCAGTATTGACTGGTTTGAAATCCGTTGTTTTGACGGAAATATGGGCAAAAAAGTATTTTGGCGATGAAGATCCCATTGGTAAAACTTTGACGATCAGCTACGGTAAATTCTCAGATGCATTTACTGTAACGGGAATTGCCGAAAGTCCACCGGACAATTCTACGATTAAATTTAACATTCTGATTAATTTCAATTCTCTAAAGCTTTTTGGAAAAGAGGACAGGTTAGTACGATGGAGCGGCTGGAGTGATAGTATGAAGGGATACATTCTTGTCTCAGAAAGAGGGGCGGTTTCCGGGATAAAAAACAGATATCCCGATTTTTCACGGCAGTATTATGCTCGTATACAGAGGTTTTTCAGGACTCAAGCTTTCAAAGAGGATGTCGATCCGGTTACGTTTGGCCTGCAAAAATTTACTGATGTACATATGGACCCGAGAATGACCGGCTCAAATGACATTATTCTTATGTATGCATTACCGGGGGGGATCGCAGTTATTATTTTGATCATTTCTTCCATAAATTTCATAACACTCTCAATAGGAAATGCGAATAAAAGGATATCTGAGATAGGAGTAAGAAAAGTACTCGGTGCGCAAAGAAAACAGCTTATCCGGCAGTTTACAAGTGAATCAATTGTTTTGACCGGTTTTGCCGTTATTTTCGGACTGTTTTTTGTTATACTCTTTCTACCTGTTTTTAATGAAATTGCCCGGAAATCAATCAACATAAAGGATCTTTTTTCATTTTCCAATATTTTACTTACTTTATTCTTAGGAACCAGTATAGGTTTAGTTGTCGGAAGTTACTCCGGGATCCTTTTGTCCGGTTTGAAACCCGTAGAAATTTTCAGGGGTAAATTCAAGCTGTCCGGTAAAAATACTTTTACCAGAATACTGGTAACTTCACAATTCGCATTATCTGTATTTCTTATAATTTCCACTCTTATATTATCGAAACAGATCGGTTATTTGGTCAATAGTGACCTGAATTATAATAAAGACGGAATAGTGTTAATAGAGACCCTTACAAGCGATGCTGATGAAAGTACGAATATTCTCAATCAATACAGAGAGAGGCTGCGGAATCAAAATAACATTATTAATGTTTCTGCAGCATATTCAGGTTTAACCAACTGGAGGAAAACAGATATAGTAAACCGAGACGGGGTAAACTATGACCTTGATGTGATAAGGATAGATTATGATTTTTTTAATACCCTGGGGATAGAAATTATTGAAGGACGCGACTTTTCAAGGGAGCATATCACGGATTTGTGGAGTGCGGTGGTTAACAAAACCTTTGTCGAAAAGTTGGGATTTGATAATCCTGTAGGTAAACTCTTTGATTATGATGGAGTAGCTTTTACTATAATTGGCGTTATTAAAGATGTGCCTATAGTTGCCAGGGTAAATGAGATGGCTCCTGAAATATATTATTTATTCCCGAATCTTGCATTACAGAATATATTTGTTAAAATTTCCCCACATAATATTATCGATACAATAAAGTTACTGGGGTCAACATGGAGGGGACTGTTTCCTGATAAACCATTTAATTATTCGTTTCTTGATGAAAACCTGAAAGCTCAATATGTAGACGGGATAAGATTTCAGAACATTTTTATTTATTCATCCGCCGTAGCAATAATTATTGCCTGCTTCGGGGTTCTGGGTTTGACGTCTGTAGCTATTAACAGAAGAACAAAGGAGATAGCCATCAGAAAAATTAATGGAGCGCCCATTTTATCTGTTATGAAACTGCTCTCTTCAGAGTCAGTTAAATGGGTAATACTGGGAAATATTATTGCCTGTCCGTTTGCATGGTATTTCTGGCAAAACTTCCTTCAAATGTATACACATAGAATTACTATCTCACCATTCCTGTTTTTCTTTACGGCATTTTTTACCCTGTTTCTGGTCTTAGCTGTGACTTTTTTTCATATATTAAGGGCGGCTAAAACGAATCCTGTGGATTCCCTGAGATATGAGTAAGAATTTATTGTTCTGGTAACCTTCACGATCTGGACTATATCGTCATTCTGACCCCGAAGACTCGGGGGACAAGAGAAATACGGCGCTGCGCTCAGAATAACTGACTCCGTCCTTTAGAGCGGAGGACAAACTTCTAAAAAAATAAACTCTCAAAAAAATTGGTAACCTTTTTGTAATTCTCCCGTCTAATATTATAAATAACTTTCTGAAAAAGAAAGAAATGTTCAAAAAAAGGTGAAATGTAATATGAAAACTTTGACGAAACTCGATGAAAATGTAATGCTGGTAATACTGAAGTTAAAGGATAATGCTTACATAGTAACGATAAAGAACAGGCTTGAGGAATATCTGGATAGAAGTATCTCTTTCGGTGCTCTCTATTTATCTCTGAACAGGCTTGTCAGGGATGGATATTTAACGACGGTTATAGGCGAGTCTGTTTCAGTCAAAGGGGGAAAAGCGAAAAAATATTACCGGTTGACGAAAGAGGGAATCAATATGCTGCGAGAAGTTCAGCAGCTTCAAAGACTGCTTTGGGAAGGATTTGAAAAACTTGCTGATGATTTTCAGGAGATAAGATGAAAAATATTAATGTTCATCCTCCTGCATGGGGGCAGAAATTTTTAAAAACGATTCTGCCTGAATCAGAAAAGAAGTATATAATTGCCGGGATAGAGGAAGAATACAGCTACAAAATGAGCGAATCAGGTTTGGTCCTGACACGGTTATGGTACTTAAAAGAAATCCTTCTGATCTTACCATTTCTAATGTTTGATAATATATCATGGAGGTCTGTTATGTTAAAAAATTATGTAAAAACTGCTTTGAGAAACATTAAAAGGCATAAATTATACTCGTTTATTAATATTGCCGGTCTGGCAATTGGGATTGCCAGCAGTATTCTGATACTACTGTTTGTCAGGGATGAACTGAGTTACGACAGGTATTTTGAAAAAGCTGACCAGATATACCGGGTTGTTGTTGATGCAATGAGCGGAAATACCAAAATTGCACAGACCTATACACCTGCGATTCTGCCGGGGACATTAAAGGAGGATTTCCCTGAAGTTCTGGAAGCAACGACCTGTGCAAAATGGAGCAATTACAATATGCCTGTCAGGTATAAAGATAAAAATTTCAGTGAAATGAGAGTATTTCAGGCAGACAGTTCATTTTTTAAAATATTTTCATTTGAATTCGTACAGGGTGATGATAAAACACCATTATCTCAGCCCCTGACTGTTGTTTTAACAGAAAGCACCGTTGAAAAGTATTTTGGAGATGAGAATCCGATCGGCAAAATTTTGAATATTAATAATCTCGATTATAAAGTGACTGCAATTGTTAAGGACGTAAAACCGAATTCACACTTTCATTTTGATTTTGTTATATCTCTGACAGGTACGGATGGTCTTAAATCAACACAATGGTTTCAGAATAATTACAGGACGTATATTGTGCTGCAGAAGGGATATGATCATAAAGAACTTGATAAAAAGTTTGTCGATTTTGTAACCAGGCATCTTTATGAAGGAAGAGGATTTTCTAACGAAAATTACTGGAAATATTACCTGCAGCCCTTGACGGATATTCATTTAAACTCAGACCTCAGCGGGGAGTTTGAACCTAACGGTAATAAAGCTTATGTTTATCTGTTTTCAGTGATCTCGGTTATTATACTTATCCTTGCGTGCGTTAATTTTATGAACCTGACTACAGCAAATTCTGCCTGCCGTGCTAAAGAGATAGGAATCAGAAAAGTCGCAGGCTCGTACAGGTCTCAACTTATGAACCAGTTCATTTTTGAGACTATTATTATGTGTGTTATTTCAACGGTTCTTGCGGTATTTATAATTGAAATGATCTTACCGGCATATAACAATTTTCTGGGAAAACAACTTTACATTCCTTATGGTAATCCAATTGTAATTTTCGGATTTTTGGGATTGATCATATTTGTAGGATTTATTTCCGGGAGTTATCCCGCATTTTTCATGTCATCTTTTAAACCGGTTACAGTTATCAAAAGCGGATCTTCCAGCCGTTCAGGCAGTGCGGTTTTAAGGAACGGGCTTGTAATTTTTCAGTTCTTTGTTTCGATTATACTTATTATCGGTACGATCGTTGTTTACAGGCAGTTGAATTTTATATCGAACAACAGGCTTGGATTTGATAAGGAACGTGTAGTAATTGTTGAGAGTCCCAGATATTTAGGTAACAGCATTGACGTTTTCAAAGAAAAGCTTTTACAGAATTCATCTATATCAAACGTTGCCTTATCACACACAATACCTGGCAGGCATCATAATAACTGGGGGGCAGAGGCCGGAGAAAATACGGGGTTTACCTTGAATATTTGCGTTGTCGATGAAGATTTCATCGAAACTATGAATATGGAGATGGAAGTGGGCAGGGCTTTTTCCAAACATTTTCTTTCCGATTCCAATGCGATTATTTTGAATGAAAGTGCAGTAAAAGTGCTTGAGTGGGACGAACCGCTGGGGAAGTTTATTAAAATTTTCGGCAGTATACAGCATAATGTTATTGGCGTGGTAAAGGATTATCATTACGAATCGATGAGGCAGAAGGTCAGGCCTATGGCGCTGCTCAATCTGAAAGGGGGGCTGTCATCACCAAGATACGTCTCAATACGTATTAATGGTGAAAATATACCTGAAACCCTTGCATATATAGAAAATACCTGGAATTCAATTGCTCCGGGTTCACCTTTTGATTTTTTCTTCCTTGACCAGGATTATAACAAGTTATATCAAAATGAAAAACAGACTGGAGACGTGTTTACAATATTTTCAGTCCTTGCAGTTATTATCGGATCTCTCGGTTTATTCGGGCTTGCGTCATATATGGCTGAGCAAAGGAAAAAGGAGATCGGCATAAGAAAAGCAATCGGTGCAACCGCAGTAAATATCCTGTTTCTTCTGATAAGGGATTTTATCAAATGGCCCCTCTTTGCAGTTATTTTTGCTTGGCCCTTTGCATGGTATTTTATGAACTTATGGCTGAAGGATTTTGCGTACAGGATAAAACTGGGATATGGAATTTTCATTATTTCTCTATTGATCTCAGCCTTTATCATGCTGATCACAATCAGTTATCATACGATAAAAACGGCAGCAGCCCGTCCTGCGGATATTTTGAAATATGAGTGAGACCGCGGTGAAGAAAAAAAATTCAGATTAAAACAAAATAAAAAATTTATGCAAATTTTATAAACCGGAGTAATGTTGAAAAACATTAAGAATCATCCTCCCGAATTGGGTCAAAAGCTTTTGAAAACGATCCTCCCTGAAATTGAAAAACAGTATCTGATCGGAGGAATTGAGGAGGAATATAAAAATAAGTTAAAAGAAAATGGGCAGTTTTTAACGCTATTATGGTATTGGAAAGAACTTATTTTAACCATACCGTGTGTAATTTTTGACAGCTTTAAATGGAGGTCTGTTATGTTTAAAAATTACCTGAAAATCGTAATAAGGATAATCAAGAGAAAAAAAATCTACTCAATGATCAATCTATCCGGATTGACGATCGGGCTGACAAGCTGTATTCTGATTTTACTCTACATAAACTTTGAGTTGGGATACGATAAGTTCCATGAGAATGCAGATAATATATACCGTGTTGTAATGCGCCAGCCGGGCAATATGGTCAGGGGCAGTACTACCGACTGGTGGGTTGTATCACCAGCGATACTTAAACCGACATGGGAAAGAGAACTACCTGAAATTGAAATTATTGCCAGAACAACAGACTTATCCGCCGTGCTTGATATAAACGGGCAAATGTTTGATGAAAGATTTTTAGTCGCAGACCCTGAGTTCCTTGAGATTTTTACTTTTCCTCTAAAATATGGTGATAAAAGAACAGCCTTAAATGAACCGTTTTCACTTATAATAACCGAGCGGAAAGCGAAAAGTTTTTTTGGTGAAGAGAATCCGCTGGGTAAAACCATTAGTGCTGAAGGTGGAAAATTTAAATATAAGATTACAGGTGTTTTTAAAGATATTCCTGAAAATTCTCATTTGAAATTTGACTTCATTGCGTCTTTTAAAACTCTTAAAACTGTATGGAGGAGGAACTGGGATTCGGATAACTGGTTAAACAATCCATATGATACTTATCTTACTCTTCAGGAAAATACGGATCTCAAAAAATTTGATGAAAAGCTGCGGAAGTATGATCTTGAAGGCTTTAGTAACAAAACTTGGACTTTTCATGTACAGCCGCTTTTAGATATACACTTTAACAGAGATATTCGCGGCAAAGGAGATATCAGATACATTTATATATTTTCATTTATCGGTTTATTTGTTCTTTTTATAGCCTGTTTTAATTTTATTAACCTCACAACTGCACGTTCTGCTTCAAGAGCTAAAGAAGTAGGGATCAGGAAAGTTGTCGGGGCGTATAAAAAACAGCTCTTACAACAATTATTAGGAGAATCGATCCTATTTACTTTTATTGCAATGGTATTCTCCGTTATTCTAATATACTTTTTACTGCCGGTTTTTAATTCCCTTATCGGCAAAGAACTCAGTTTTAACGTCCTGTTTAACACTAAATTTATATTAAGTATTATTGGAATCACATTCCTGGTAGGGGTAATTTCAGGAAGCTATCCTGCTGTTGTTCTTTCATCTTTTCAACCGGTTAAAGTAATGAAAGGAAGTCTTGATAATAGTACAAGAAGAACTTTATTCTTCAGAAATTCTCTTTTTGTATTACAATTCGCTGTCTCTGTTATAATGATAATAAGTACGATCACGTTATATTACCAGCTTCAATTTATCAGGAATAAAAAATTAGGCTATAATAAAAATCACATTATTACTCTACGTAACAGAGTAGGATATTTTGAAACATTCAAAAATGAATTATCGAAAAATCCTGATATTGTTTATGTGTCTTTGTCTTCAGGTACACCAACCGGTATTGGATGGTCAAACATACCTGCATGGGAAGGGAAAGATGCAGATGATAATCCGTTCTTTTACAGGTTAACGGTTGATTTTGACTTTTTTGATCTCTATGGACTGGAAATTGTTAAAGGCAGAAAATTTTCTTCGGAATTTAATGATGAGGATGGTAACGCTTACATTCTGAATGAAGCTGCTGTAAAAAGCCTTGGTTGGGATGACCCTATCGGTAAAAAATTTGGATTCTGGGAAATTACGGGTACTGTTATCGGCGTAGTTAAAGATTTTCATTTTGAAACATTACATAAGCAGATCACACCACTTGGGATTGGAGTAAAAGACAGCAGGAATTTTGGTGTTTTATCAGTCAGAATTAATTCTGAAAATATTAGTAATACCATAAGCGATATTGAGAATATATGGAAAGAATTTGCGCCGAATTATCCGTTTCAATATTCATTTATCGATGAGCAGGTTGACAATTTGTATAAAACAGAGCAAAAGATGGCTCTGAGTTTTAATTATTTTACAATCATAGCAATATTCATAGCATGTCTTGGTTTATTTGGACTTGCCTCCTTTATTGCTGAACAAAAGACAAAAGAGATTGGAATCAGAAAAGTCCTTGGTGCAGATGTTTCAAAAATAGTAACATTACTTACAAAAGATTTTATTTTACTTGTTCTTATAGCAAATATTTTTGCCTGCCCGATAGCATGGTATGCAATGAGAAAATGGCTGGAGACTTTTGCTTACAGAATAGATATCAATATTACTTTTTTTGTTTCTGCAGCCGTAATATCTCTTCTGATTGCGTTAGGGACTATAAGTTTTCAGGCATTCAGGGCTGCTGCTGCAAATCCTGTGGATTCATTGAGGAATGAATAGAACGGGAAATAAAGTTGTTCTATCCATATTTAAAATACACATCGCGCCGGATATCTTTTATCTCAACAGTTATCTGAATATCCAGTTCAGCAATAGACTGTTTATAATGTTTTTTCAATTTTTCTAAGATTTTACTGCCGATCTCCTGTTTTAATTCGACAGGTCTGCCCTCGAGGAAACTGACATCAAGATGTACAAACGCTTTATTTGATTCACCTTTTGCAATAAAAAATTTATCAAGTTGGACGGCTCTGCTTTTACAATTGTTGATGTTTATTCCCCCCGTTTCTTCAAGAATCCCGTGCAGATCGGTAAACAAATTGTTAAAATCAACTGTTTGTGTAATATTATTCGTATATTCCAGAGTTAAATGCGGCATATCGGTATTCCTCTTATTGTTGATGCTGTATTATGGGAAAAATATCAGATTGTGAATACAATTGCAAGAGTTTTTATTTGTTCATTTAAACTAGCATCGCAACTTAAAATCATTTAGTGTCATTCCCGAGTAATCGGGAATCCATTATTATAAAACCACTCCCATCCTGGATTCCCTTTTTCAAGGGAATGACAACCTCGGATCCCAGTTGTTTTTAATAATTCACCTTATATCCTTTTTGAACTTTTTTCTGATTAAAACTTTGAAAAGTATTAAATTTTAGTTAAAAAAGTCACATTTTATTGTTACATTTTTGCTTTAAAAGTGTCTATATATGAAAACCTTTTTATAATTTTTTGGAAAGGATACAATGAATAAAGTTATATCAGCAATTTTATCTGTGGTTTTTATCCTAAGTTTTGCATGCGACACTAAGCAGGACAGTCTTGACGAAATAAAAGATTTTAAACCTGAAAATAAATATTTTAAATCAAGCCTCGTTACTCTTCACTTTAAGATCGAAACCTCTCCAATTCCGGAGATAGATTCTTTATTTACACGAATGATAAATTATTACGGACTTCCTGTTACTGCGGAAGGATGTAAAGACGGGGTATACACAGGTGAGTCACCGTATGATGCCTATGATTACAAACATGTGGTAATAATTAAGATCAAAAACGGGAAAATTACTTCCGTAGATTATAATGAAGTTCATAAAAATGGTAAGGGCAAACAGGAGGATGAAGAATATTGTAAGGAAATGAGCGTTACCGGGACAACTCCTGCAGTAGCATACCCGGACATGGAGAAACAATTATTGGAAAAACAAAATATTCAGGAAATAAAAGCTGTGACCGGAGCTTCTTATTCTTTATATCGCTTTAGATATGCCGTAACTGTGGCATTTATGAAAGCAGGATTAGATAAAAATTGAATACTATTATTTGTTCACATAAAACCTGTTATAGAATAATATGAAAAAATCTTATAAGAATCTGATTTTAGAAGCTGCAGCAAAAGACCAGGCAAAAATTCTTGAATTCACAAAAAAACTTACCGCAATTGCGACTGAAAATCCACCAGGTTCTTTCTACAAAGAATGTATCAATTCTATTGCTGCTGAACTATCGGATTTAGGTCTGGATTACGAGATAATTGAAATCCCTGATCAGAATTCTGATCAGGAAATTAAGTGTCTTCCGCGGTATTGTTTAACAAGTTCTTACGGAAAAGGAGAAAAAACATTTTATTTTCATGGTCATTACGACGTAGTACCTGCCTCGCGTAAAGAACAATTTAATCCCGTTATTAAAAACGGATGTCTGTTTGGACGCGGCGCATCGGATATGAAAAGCGGACTGGCGGCAATGATTTATGCTGTGAAAGCAATAAAAACCTCAAATATTGACCTGAATGGTAAAATTGGGCTGGTTATAGTCCCCGATGAGGAAACCGGGGGGACACTCGGATCAAAATATCTTTCCGATAAAAATATACTTGGCAAAAACGCTATAGGAATGCTTACCGCTGAACCTACAAGCGGAGTAATATGGAATGCAAACAGGGGTGCCGTTTCATTACGGGTAATTGTAAAAGGCAAACCGGCGCATGTGGGGCTGCAATATGAAGGGATCAATGCATTCGAAAATATGGTCGATGTAGTTAAAGCTCTGCAGGAGTTAAAAAAGGAAGTTGTATCCCGGATTACTAAATTCAATATTTATCAGGAACAGGCAAAACGTTCAATTTTAATGCTCGGAGGCAGGTGCGATGGAGGAACAAGCTTTAATCTGGTTCCTGGAGAATGTTCATTTACTGTAGACCGGAGGATAAATCCTGAGGAAGATCTCGAAGAAGAAAAACACAGGTTGATAAATACTATTGAGGCATGTGAAAAAAATGGGATCGACCTTGAGATCGAAATGCTCCAGGAAGGTGAATCTGCCGGAAGTCCGGAAAATAGTCCTATTGCTCATGCATTAGTAAAAAACATAAAGGAAGTTACAGGGAAAAAACCGGTTTTTGAAATGTGCCCCGGGCTGTTGGAAACGCGTTTTTATGCAAAAAAAGGGATACCGGCATTTGCTTACGGTCCGGGAATTCTATCGGTCTCTCACGGACCGGATGAGTTTGTAAAGATCAGTGATATTTATAAATGTACTTCAATTTATGCATTAACAGCTTTAGATGTTCTTTCTGATTAAAAGAGAGAAATTATAATTTAACTTGAGTATCTTCTAACAGAACTGTCGGCTTAAAAAATAAAAATATATTTTGTGTACATCATAAATCTGGATTCCAGCCTTCCAGACTGTGTGTCACAAAGTGATCCATTTTGGAAAAACGTCAAAAAAATAGGTAAAGAGTTATCATTGCGATGGATTTCCGAGGCATCAGGACGACAGAAGCAATCTCGTAACTGATATAGTAACAATACGTTGCGGTGAGATTGCTTCGTCGCTTCGCTTCCTCGCAATGACAGTTAAAGCTCTAAAATTATATTAAATCATGTGTTTTCACACAGTCTGTTCGCTGGAATGACAGTTCCTATCTTTTTGTTATTATTCATGTCGTGTCATTCCTGCGAAGGCAGGAATCCAGAAACTAATAATTTTGGCAATTCGATTATTTTTTTTCAAAATCAATTAATATTTAAAATAATCTGATTTAAGTTATATTAAAACAAGATATTACGTGTCGTACTATTCCTAATTTACCGAATGGTAATAATATTCTAATCATTCCCAGGGTATTTCCTGCCGGGAAATTAGTATTCCGTACTTCGCCAATTCAGGTATTACCAACTCATATGGGACATCAATTGGTGAAAGTAGTCCTTTTTGTTTAATTTTGCCTTCCAGAATAAGCCTTGCACCAAGAGCCATTGTAAATCCCACTGTTCTCTGCATCGATGTGAATCCTGTCTCCATATCCCGGCGGTCTATCAACTGATATCTTATATGTTTATTCTGCCCTTCCCGCTTTCCTTTTACGTCAACGACAAGTAAAGTAATATCCTGTTCATTATCAGCTAACTGAAATTGTTTCTGTGATGCCAGCAGAGAAGCAGTAAATTGTACAGGAGATACGGTTAAATTTCCAACCTGGACCGGTTCTTCATCAAGAAAACCGCATTTTGCCATTTTTTCCCAGAAAGCACAATGTCCGGGAAAACGGCAGGTATAGCGTCCCATTTCTTTTATTGTATCCCTGATACCAAAAACTTCTGCATAATGCAGACTGTTTCCGTTTGGATAACATTCAAAGTTTGTACCAAGTTCTTCGATTTCAAGGAAATGGCAGTTGTCAGGTTCAAACATCTTCTTTCCATCAATTATTACGGTTTGACCGCCTCTGATAATAGTAGAAGGGCGGTTGTAAGCACGCATTACGCCTATTGGAGACCATGTAAACTTGTAGTTAAGCGGATTATCTGCAGAATCCGGATCAGGTAAGCCAGCGCCATAAGAGTGGAATTCATCTAATTGATCAACCTCGCTGAGAGCTTTTTTCCCGAGGATAAGGTCAATACCGGGATCAAGACCAAATTCGGTTAATATTGTTACTCCCTTTTCTTTTGCCTGTTTATTGATGCCCTGTATTTCATGCTTCCTGTTCTGGATTTTTTCAGGATCTTCTTCAGAAGGATCTATGTAGTACATACTGCTTACAAGATTTACTCCGAGTTTTGCAGCTAACCTGCCGGTGGAGAAAGCAAATGGTCCAGGAAGTGCTTCAATTACCATATCCGCATCTTTCAGAACGGGAAACAGTTTTTCTTCGTTTCGTATATCAAATTTCTGCCCGGTGATCCTGTCGGATGGGTACCGTTCAAGATATTGGTACAGGTCAGGTCTGTTATCAATTACAATTATTTTATCAGCGTCATTATTTTTAACTATATCATACAGGGCTGCTTCCCCCTGTTTTCCCAATCCTAAAATAACGAATTTCTTATTCATAATCCCATTTACTCCAATTGTAATTTCCCCTGACTAAAAATAAGTTTTAAAAATTCTAACCTGGGCTAAAAGTAAATATTTTTTTTGCAAAATAAAAGTATTTTAAAGAGTACATTTTAGCATGTCCAATTTATAACTTTCAAACAGCTTTTACAACGATATATTATAGTTTAAAAGGTTTGATATTGTATTTGTTTTGCTTTTTCTAACAAAAAACTCTTGACACCTGATATTATTTGTTTTACATTTTCTAAGTAATACTTTTCCGGGAGAAAATAATGACTTCACTTTCCAGACGAGAGGAACAGGTTCTGTTAGCGATTTGGAATCTTAAGGAATCAGCATATCTGTTAGGGATTAAAGAATTTTTATCCGGGATTACAAATTCGGATTGGTCGGTTGGGATAATTCATAAGCCGCTTCTTCAACTTGAGAGAAAAGGCTGCATTACATCTTTTATGGGTCAGGCAACACCCAAAAGAGGTGGCAGGAGAAAAAAGATGTACAGGATAACGCGGCATGGTATCGAAGCACTTAAAGCTTTAAAAGAGGAACATAAACTTCTCTGGCAGAATTTCTTAAGAACACAAATTTTGTAAATATTTTTAATGAAAAAGAATAAAGACAGTATAAGACCTTTTGGTGAAAAATTATTAAAACGGATTTTACCGGAAGGTGAAAGTGAATCAATTGCCGGTGATTATGAAGAACTTTACCAGGATCTTTCTCAGAAAAAAGGGATTTTTTATTCCACACTCTGGTACTGGCTTCAGATAATTAAATCTTTTTGGGTGGGAATTACCGTTTCAATTCATTGGAGTGTAATCATGTTCAATAACTATTTTAAAATAATGTTAAGGAACCTTAAGAAAAACAAGGCTTTTTCCTTAATCAACATCAGCGGTCTGACCGTGGGATTGACACTCAGTATTTTAATAATGCTCTATGTACGGTATGAACTCACTTTTGACAATTTTCACCCAAGGGCTGACCAGACCTACAGGGTTGTCCAGTCAAATTCTCGTGATGGTAGAGATTTGTATAATGCAAGGACCGGCGATGGTCTAATGCGCGCACTAAAAAATGAATTCCCTGAAATCCAGTCTGTAACCCGGCTTGATCCGGTTTCCAGTTCAATGGGAATAGAATTCAGTTATAAAGACAAACGTTATATTGAACGAAAAGGCGGATTTAGAACTGATCCATCAGTATTCGATGTTTTTAAAATCTCTTTGGTCAGGGGTGATCCTGAAACAGCATTAAAAAAGCCTGAATCCATAGTAATGAATGAAGAAATGGCTTACAAATATTTTGGAGACGAGGATCCAATCGGAAAAACCATCAATGTCACAATATTTGCCGGACAGCATCCAAAGAAATTTATTATTACAGGTATTGCAATAGCAATGCCTGGGAATTCTCATTTTCAATTTACTTTTCTCAGTCCTTTGGGTGAGGGTGCAATTGATACTAAACCCAGATATTCTGCCAATTTTGTTGGCACTTATGTTGTTCTTCCTGAAGATTATCCTCCCCGGCATTTAGAGGAAAAGTTTCCATTATTAGTCAGGAAATATATTGGACCGGAAATTGAATCTTCTTCCGGAATATCATACAATGAATGGTTAAATTCAGGTGGTAAACACAGGTTACACCTGCAGCCTCTTAAAGAAATTTATCTTGATTCATATTATAGAGGGGATTATTCCCTGAAGGGCAGCAGAACTAATATCTATCTTTTTTCAATCATATCTTTTTTTATTTTGCTTATAGCTGCTGTAAATTTCATGAATCTTTCAACAGCTAAATCTGCAACCCGCGCCCGGGAAGTCGGTGTCCGGAAAGTGCTGGGATCGCAAAGCCGGCAGCTTATCGGGCAGTTCCTTGCTGAATCAATTTTTGTGAGTTTTCTGGCGCTTGTTTTCGCTGTTTTTCTGGTGAAATTGCTGCTTCCTGCTTTTAACAATTTTCTGAGTACAAAAATTACCTTTGGCTTTTTTGAGAGTGGATTTACTATACCCGTATTGATCGGTATCGCCGTTTTGACAGGTCTTCTTGCGGGGATATATCCTGCGTTCTTCCTTTCTTCATTCAAGCCGGTAACTGTGATAAAAGGAATTTTCCGGGAAAGATCAGGAGGAGTAACTTTCAGGAACGGACTTGTAGTATTTCAATTCCTTATTTCAATTGTGTTGATAATTGCTAGTCTTGTGGTGTTCAGCCAGTTATCCTACATGCGTAAAAAAGATCCGGGATTTTATAATGAGCAAATAATAGTGATTAAAAATGTAAGCATGTTGTTTCAGATGAACCGCCTGGAACTTCCAGGTGAAGAAAGAGTAATGCGATATGAAACATTAAGACAGGAAATACTAAAACACTCCAACGTTATTAACGCATCGGTTTCCAGTGGTGTACCTGGAATAAATAGATATATTTCTGCTGCTGGAAATATCCGTGCCGAGGGAACATCTGTAGATAGACAATTCACTATGAATATGTATTGGGTAGACACAGGTTTTATTGATACTTACGGTCTTAAGCTTGTATCAGGACGGAATTTTACGCAATCTGCCAACCAGAGTAAAATTTCATCTCCGGAAGGTATCATTCTTAATGAAACTGCCGTAAAATATTTTGGCTGGACTGAAAATAATGAAAAATTCATCCTGCATCGCAAAAGCATATCTGTCCGCAAAGAAGGGAAATTGACTTTTCAATGGTACGATGCTAAAATACCTGTTATCGGGATAGTAAATGATTTTAATTTTAGGACTTTCCATAATGAGATACAACCTATAGGATTTCAGCCGATCAGAGGTGCTAACAACTTTATGTCAGTTAGGATTGGTTCAAACGATATACAAAGTACACTTGAATTTTTAGAGGAAACGTGGAAGAAGTTTGTACCTGTTTGGCCTTTTGAGTATTTTTTTCTTGATGATAGTATGGAAATACAATATAGAAAAGAAGAGAAACTGAGTAAGATATTCAATTATTTTGCATTACTTGCCATTTTTATAGCATGCCTGGGAATGTTCGGTCTTGTGTCATATACAGCGGAACAGCGGACAAAGGAGATCGGCATACGTAAAGTGCTGGGTGCCGGTGTTCAGGATATACTGAGACTCCTCTCCAGGAACTTTCTCTTTCCGGTCTTAATATCTTATATAATTGCCTGCCCGGCTGCATATTATTTTATGGATAAGTGGTTAGAGGATTTCGCCTATCGAACAGACTTAGGACCCGGAATATTTCTATTTTCAGGTTTGGCGGCATTGGTTATCGTTCTGCTTTCGGTCGGTTTTCAGGCACTCAAGGCTGCTATAGCAAATCCCGTCGATACGTTGAAGTATGAATAAAAAATAACTTTTTAAGAAAATATCCGGGCGATCAGGAATAAAGACGTTTGTTTTTTTAATAAATACTTTTCTTTAACCTCTCAATGATTTTCTCTTTTTGCCAATAATGTTTTTTTATTTTGAAAAATAATATGATGATAAATTATAAGGTTCTTTAGGATTTTGTATTGTTACCTATAACCACAAGAAATATTCTGTCATTCCAGCGAAGGCTGGAATCCAGAAAATATGATAAATATGAAATTATTACGTTTATATACTTGCATCAAAGAGAAATGAAACTCTTTCCGAATTGGAATGATTTATATGACGAGTTGCTTTGAAATATAAAAAAAGAAAGAACTGGATTCCAGCCTTCGCTGGAATGACAGGGTAGTACTTTTTTTTAAAGTTAATCAGAATACTCCTTCCTGAAGAACCAAATGTAAATATTTTTGAAACTTTTCTTGATTTTCGACGTTTCAATGTATATATTACGACATCCGAAACAAATAATTTCGATTTTTTTTGTGTATTAATTACGACATCCGAAACATATATAGCGGAGAAAAAATGAAAATATTGACGGGATATGACGAACTGCTGCTTCTTACTATTCTTAAGCTTAAAGAAGATGCGTATGGTGCGACTATAATGAAATACCTTACTGATGTTACGAACAAGGAATGGTCTATTGGTGCGATTTATGACCCGCTGTACAGGCTGGAGAAAAATGGTTATATAAAATCAGTATTGACTTCACCGACACCGGAAAGAGGCGGGAGAAGCAAAAGAGTATATAAAGTCACAAAAGCCGGCGTTGAAGCTTTACAGGCGCATCAGAATGTCCGCGAAGAGCTGAGTGAAGGACATTCAGATATAGCTCCGGACATTTTAAAGAGCGATTGACCTGAATAAAAATTTAAAATAAATAAATTTTGAAAAATGGTGCAAATCCGTAATTATCATACGTACATTTAATTGAGGAAGTAAGCAAAGACGAAACTATACCAGGTCTGAAGTTCAAAAAAAATTGGAGTTTTGAGATGAAATTTAGATTAAGCATTCCTGTTTTATTGGTGGCAGCATTTTTATTTTCGATACCAATTAGATCGCAGGAAAGAAAGGTGACTTACAACAGTAAAAAATTTGAACTGTATCCCGTTTTGTATGATAAATTACCTGATGTCCCTTCTCCTTTTACTGCAGAAAACGGGACAGAAATAATTACGGCTTATTTTAAAGATAATAAATATGCACTGATCCCTGTAACCGTTGAAAATGGCGAACCTATGAATTACGAAAAAGGTCAATGGGGTAAAGGTGACCAGCTGAAATCGGATGAAATGGATTTTCCTGTACTTGCTAAAACAGGACTGCATTCGGAGGCAGAGCTTGATCAGACAAGAATGATCACCGGTAAATCCATTGCGGAAATTACTGAGCTGGGTCGTCCCGAAAGATCATCCGGTGCAGGGTTTATGGCATCCGATGAGGATATAATTTCTGTCATTAAAGGTGATAACAGGCTGGTTAAAAGCCTGGGATTGACCCATCCAAAACTGGCAAAACCGCTGTTTTATATAGTAAATCTATTAAAAGTTGACCGTGATACATACAGAAAAACGAATAAAACTCTTGGGGGATTAAGTTACATTCTCTATAACGGCAGTAAGGTCTATCTGAAGTGGGAGGGGGCAAAAGGCTGGCAGCAGTCAATTTTTAATGATGAAGTGCTTGGGTATTACCAGATAAATATCCGGAGGGAATTGGACAATGGCGAGAGAGAGTTTCTGCGCAAAAAATATTCAAATCTAACTGATGAACAGATGAAAGATATGATTAAAATGCTTACTAATATTTATACAGGTGAAATGGTTCCGTATTACATCATGCGGTACGGTTTTTATGAAGGACATACAGGTTATCGAACTGATCCGGTTGCTGCTGCGTTTGTATTTGGTTTAAAAAGTATCCGGGAAATTGAAAAATCTTTTCCTGGTGAATTGTACAATGTTCTAACAAAACATTTTACAAGGGAATAGTAAGTAATTAATAATTAATAGTTAATAGATAACAGTTATTCCGCCTGAGGCTGATCCCTCAAAGCGAGACAGTCGACAGTCTTAAGAAAAAATTAATAATTTCCACCAGAGGTGGATCCCTCCAAGGCGGGAAATAATGAAAAATTAATAGTTAAGATTATAAAAGCGAAAACCTTGTCTGTCATTCCAGCGCAGGCTGGAATCCAGAGAACATGGAGAATAAAAAAAGAACTGGATTCCAGCCTGCGCTGGAATGACACTTAATATATTTTAGTCTATTACTATTATGTGGGATAAGTTAATTGTCCAAAAAAAAGGGAAAAACTAAGAAAATTAATAGAATTAATTATGTCTTCGGTCTTCGGGAAAATCATGGAAAAATATTATGACTTTCAATAAATGTTATAATTAGAGCTTATGAAAAACAAGTACTTTTAAAAGGGATTATGAAATGAAGAAAAATTTAATAGCTTTTTTCACTGTAATTATAGCTTTTTCATTTGTTTTAAGCAGTTATACCCAGGAGAGAGAATCTGAAATTGATAAAAAGGTTAATGAACTGGTAAATACTCTTGTCAAAGAACGCCGGAACTGGAATGATGCTGCAAAAGGACTTATTGAAATAGGCGAGCCGGCAGTTGAACCGTTAATTAAAGTACTCAAAGATAAAAGCCTGGATGAGTGGACCCGCAGGAACGCTTCATGGGTTATTGGAGATATCAAGTCTAAAAATGCAGTTGATCCGCTTATTGAAATTCTGAATGATGCAGGATTTGATCCTCAGATCCGGGCTCATGCGGCAAATGCTCTTGGAAAGATCGGATCGAAAAGAGCTGTCGATCTTCTGGCTCAAGCGGTTGAGTCTGAGCATTTGAGCATCCGCACCAGCGCAGTTCTTGCACTGGGCAGGCTTAAATCTGAAAAAGCAATTGGACCACTTGTTAAATCTTTAAATGATGAAAACTGGATGGTCCGGATAAATGCAGTTGGCGGTTTAGGTAATATTGGTACGGAAGCAGTGATCGATCCTTTGATCAGAGCAGCTAAAGATGAGAATGATGTTGTCCGGTCCACTGCCGTAAGAACCCTGGCAAAATTTAAATCTGAAAGTGTTTCTGATGTTATTGTTAATGCACTAAAAGACACCAAATGGAATGTAAGACACACGGCAAAAGAAGAACTCTTGAAGACAGGACTGCTCAATTTTGATAAAATAAAAGTTCTGTTGAAGGATAAAAACAGCCTGACCAGGTGGTATGCTGTGCATATAATGTCAAAATTCCCTAAAGAAGTAAATGTCGAACTTTTTTTAAATGCTTTAAAAGACGAAGACTGGATGGTAAGGAATGAAGCTGCGGTAGCTTTAAGTAGAATAAAATCGGAGAAAGTTGTTGAATCACTAAGAAAGATATTAAAGAGTAAGAAAGATTATATCAGGAAAGAAGCTGCCTGGGTAATTGAAAAGATCGAAGGAAAGAATTCAGAAGAGAGGGAAGAATATGGAAGTTGGATGAAAAAACCTGCACATGAATGGCCCCAAATTACAATGATCAATAATATTGAATATATTGATAAAAGTTTTCCTGTTGCGGGCTGCAGCTTTTTGCTGAATACAGGAAAAGAGGTTCTTGCCGTAACGGCAAAACATATATTGATATATTTTAAATCTGAAAAGATGAATTCAGTCTCATTTAAAAATACTCTAAAAGTATGGAAAATGTATCCTAAAGACAACCCGGATGATGTGGTTATCATCGATAAATTGATCAATGAGAATCCTGATGAACCCATTTTGCAGGCCATACCTCCCAAAATCGACTGGCTGTTGTTTTCTATTAAAGATAGATCGGAAAATATTCAGCCTTTGAAATTCAGGACAGGAGAGCTTATTCCCGATGAAAAAATATATATTATCGGCTGGAGATATTCCGATAAAAACTGCCCGCAGGTGATCTACGAAGGCAATTATGTTAAATTACTGGATGACGGATCAGTAATAATTTCAACAAAAGACCTGGCTAACAATAAAATGCCCGGTTTAAGCGGTTCACCGGTCATCGATTCACGCGGCTACGTAATAGGAATTATGTCTCAAAAATACGGTAAGATGGAATGGCTTTCTTCAAATGAGTATCCAAAGAAAAAATTAGAGACAAGGTAAATTTGGATAGTATTATGAAAATAAAAATAAGTCACGGGTTTTTACTCACAATTTTAGCTCTCATTTTTACCATAGGATTGACTTTTGTGTTCGTTGAGCTGCCTGCTGTAATTGATAATTTTCTTCATCAACATTTCAACTTCGTCAGTGTTGCCACCGGTTCAGGTGACCTGAGTGTATATAAAACCGAATTATACCTGGAGCATTACAATCTTCGTCTTATCGGGTATATTTGCCTTGCTGTTATCCTTATATTGATAGTAGCCGGATTTATTACTAACAAGACCGGTTTGTCTTCAGCAGGAGCCATTCTTATTTTCCTTCCGGCATTCGGGCATTTTGCCCTGACAATGTTTTTCCTTGGAGGATTGGGGATGCTTCGTTTATTGTGGATGCCGGTCCTCGATGTCTCTTTTGAGATAATGCGTCTTGGTCATATAATAAATCTTCCCTATGAAATTTTGCTCTATATACCTTCAAAATTCGGTTTAAATATTGGGCGGGAGCTTCCGTTCATAATTGTCGGGACAGGATTTCTATTCTTTGTTTCAGGGACACTGGCATGGTTTTACAACAAATATCAGAAAAAAGGGACCGCTGACTTCTGGATATACCGTATTTCAAGGCACCCTCAGTACCTGGGCTGGATCATTTTGAGTTACGGTATTCTCTTTCTACCAGGTTCAAATATAAAAAAGATGTATGGTATATCGGGCAGCCTTCCATGGCTGCTTTCAACAATGATAATAATCGGGGTGGCAATGATCGAGGAGCTCAGGATGAAAAAGCAGCACGGTGATGAATATGAAGCTTACTGCCGGAAAACTCCTTTTTTACTGCCGCTGCCAGTGGTCGTATCAAGAATTTTCTCGGCTCCCCTGCGGTTCATGTTCAAAAGAGATTACCCCGGGAGAAAAAGAGAGATCGCTGCTGTGCTCACTTTTTATACTGTATCTCTGATGATTTTATCTGCCCTTTTCGGAGGTTTTACTTCACCGGCAAAAATAAAGAGGAGTATTTTTCCAGAATATGTAGTGAAAAATGCGGAAGAGCTGGTCATTGCGGTAAAAAATGCCGAGGGGCGAAGATATAAATCCTATGCGGTAACAGACCTTGCAAATTTGGGTGAACCGGCTGTAAAACACCTTATAAGTTTGCTGAAGTATGAGGACAATCTTATCAGGCAATTCTCTGCCGAAGCGCTTGGCCGCTTGAAAGCAGATGAGGCAGCCGAACCTCTTATCGAGCTGTTAAATGATGAAGGGGGGGACGTCCGCCAGGCTGCGGCAGAAGCTTTAGGTAAGATCAAGTCCGAAAAAGCGGTTGATCCTCTTATAAAAACACTTCAGGATGAGTATTGGAATGTAAAAGCTGCCGCTGTTGAAGCACTGGGGGAAATTGGTTCGGAAAAAGCTTTGGACCCTATAATTGAGATGTTGAATGATGAACAATTACACGGTATTGTACGCAATAGGGTTGGAACAGCTTTATTGAAGCTGGGTTCGGAAAAAGCTGTGGAAGTCTTTATTGCCGGCTTGAAAGATGAAAATTGGTATAACAGGCAGTATAATGCCGAAGCCCTGGGTAAAACAGGGAATGAAAAAGCCCTGCAGCCGCTTATCGGGGCTTTGAATGATGAACATGTGAATGTTAGACGGTCTGCTGTACTGGCTCTTTTGGAAATTGACTCGGAACAGGTGGTTGGTGGACTTATAAAAGCGCTTAAAGATAATGATTTTGAGGTGAGAATGTATGCTGAAAATGGTCTTAAAAAGATCGGGACCCCAAAGGCACTTAAAGCTGTAAAAGAATTCGGAAAATAAAAAATTAAAAAATCATTTAACCGCAGAGGCGCTGAGACGCAGAGAAAAAAAAGTTTTAATCTGTAAGGGCGGTTCGCGAACCGCCCTGTCAAAAGCCATTTTTAAAAAATTTAAGTTATATAAAATTCATATTGATTTCCAGCAAATATATTTTACAGCCTACGAAGGTGTTCTTCACCTTCGTATTCAAAATTAGTTGAGTTTTCACAAAGTGAACACTTCGGGAAAGAATATCTCAACAGGATTTTTGTGACATAATTCCTATTACGTAGCCGCGTGAATCGATGACCGGTGAA
>JBHPGK010000029.1:0-22305 GCA_042570605.1 Candidatus Zhuqueibacterota bacterium | reverse complement strand
CGGAAATTAAAGTCGCAGAATCTGCATAACTGACGTTTATACTTATATCATAATCTGCTCTGGGAGTAGTTATATTAGTTATGAATCCATTAAAATCATCAATATCATTAAAATTTGGATATGTCTCACCTCCCTCAGGCCCAAGTGAACCTGGGGCTGTAAAATCATTCGGAAAAGAAACCCCGGAACTGTCTGCAACAACTTCGTCAAAATCCAAAGCCTGGGCTTCTTCAATATAGGAATGCGCAAGACCAATAGCTGTTGTCTTGAATTCAGCTTCCATTAGTCTGTTATTATTATCAAACTTTACATCATTAAGATACAGGGTGGTAATAGAGAAGATAACCAGCGCTCCCAAAACCAGGAATGATTCACCAAGGTTCATTATTATAGACCTTTATATCGAAATTGAAGATTATGATCAATAAGTCTGTCTTCATAACCTTCGATTTTTTTCAATAATACTGTAACTATGTTCAGCATAAAGATCTTGAACAGTCTTTCCGGTTTAAGTTTGAAATAATTCAATACATCATTCCTTGTAAACCTGAATACAATAGAATTTTTTTCAGCCAGAACGGTAATATTATTTGGTTTCGGATTGAATATTTTAATTTCATTGAACACATCACCGGATTTCAGCTTAAATATTCTAACATCCTTTCGCCATACAGTCACATCGCCATCCAGAATTAAATATATATGTGAGTCCTCTTCATTTTCTGATATAATTTTATCATGAAGGTTAAATTCCCTTATAGCGCCGCAGGACAGGAATTCCCGCCGTTCTTCATCAGAAAATCCTTCAAGTAATTTTATTTTTTTGTTTTGAAGAAAATTTTCAGGATTTCCATCCATTTTTACCTCAAAGTTTATTCATCAGTAGTTGCATGGGCTACTTCTTCACATGTGGTAATACCCTGTTTAACTCTATCTATGCCTGACATTCGTAAGGTCAGCATTCCGTACTTTACAGCCTGTTCACGAATGGCTTCTTCATCAATGTTTTCTTCTGAGTCAAGAATTATTCTTCGTATCTCTTTAGTAAAAAGAAGCGCTTCATGTATAGCAGCCCTGCCTTTAAAACCTTTACTGCATTCATCACAGCCGACAGGCTCATAAAATACTGTCTTATCAATATCTTCTTCCGGAAAACCGAGTGCTCTGGGTATGTTTTTATTTATATCTATCTGTTTTTTGCATTTAGTACATAATGTTCTAATTAGACGTTGAGCAACAACAATACTAATTGCATTTGCGATCAGAAATGGTTCAATGCCCATTTTATACAACCTTGAAACTGCACTCGGTGCATCATTAGTATGCAGTGTAGAGAAGGTTAAATGTCCTGTATTCGCCAGTTTAATGGCAATATCAGCCGTTTTCTGGTCTCTCATCTCTCCAAGCATTACAATATCCGGATCATGCCTTAGAATAGATCTCATTGCCTGGTCAAAATTCATCTTAGGACCAATTTTCAACTGCCTGGCACCCCTGATCATATATTCGACAGGATCCTCAACAGTTAATATACACAGTGAGGGATCGATCACATAACACAATGCCGCTACAAGAGTAGTGCTTTTGCCGCTTCCGGTAGGACCGGTCAAAATAATTATCCCCTGTGGTCTTTCTATAGCTTTTACAAAGTCGGCTTTTGCCTGCTTCTGCAGACCAAGCTTTTCTAAATCAGTAATAACTTTCCTGTCATCAAGGATCCTTATAACAATTGATTCAAGTTTTCTCTCAAATTCTGCCCCGACTATGGGCAAGATGGAAACCCTGTAACGGATTATATAATCATCCACTTTTCTCTGAATGAAACCATCCTGGGCAGATTCACGCTCAAACCTGTCAACATTTTTTGTTCTGTCTTTGTAAACTGCCGAAATAGCTTCCGGTCTGGTTTTTTCCTGGACATGCCAGGTCTGCAGTCTGCCGTCAATCCTGAAATTAAATTCAACCTTATTCCCTTCTGCAGGGATTATATGTATATCGCTTACTCCTCTCCTGACAGCTTCTATTAGACTGCCTTCCACCAGACTTGTCAATTTACTCTGGTGAATTTCAGCATCCAGCGCATCTTCATTAATCCCTTCTTCTTCATCAACTGGTGCTTCTTCCTCCTCTTTCATGTCTTCGAGTATCTGAAGAAATTCATTTTGTAAAGAAGGTATCTGATTGATCAATTTATCGACATCTTCGAGTTTACCGTAGGAAACATCATACTTATTGAAACCCAAATGAACTATAAGATCGGGAATATATTTGTCAGTGGGATCGGATGCCAGAATTATTAATACATCTTTTTTTCCCTCGCTTAATTTAAAAGGTATAATCCTGTTCTTAACAATAAAATCCTTATCTTTTTGGTCTACTTTTTCTATTAAAGACTTGATAAAATCCATTTGTTCATCTTCAATTTTCACGCCGTCAAGGACAATTTCCTTAAATCCATAGATTTCAGCAATTTTACCATATATCTTATGCCTGTTGATATCAAATTCATCAATTAGAATATCACCGATTTTTCTTCTTGAACTGACAGGTTCTCCCCCCTGAATCTCAAGGGCTTTTGTCAATGTCTCAGCAGGGATAATACCCTCTTCAACAAGTACCTCACCTATTAATGTTTTAATTTTTGATACCAACCGTAACTCCTACTATTATGACATTTGTGTTTTAGGCTTGATCACTGCTGTTTCAGATGAGACGAGTGTCAATAATATCATAATTATCATAATTATCATTGAAATTGAAATGTTAATTAAGTCTATAATGTTTTTCAATTTATACGTTGTTTCTTTTTCATAATAATTTGCCAACTGTAAAGCAGCCATTTTAAGAGTTCCCGACTCGGCTCCGGACCTGAGGCGGGAAAGAGCATTCTTAGTAAATACTCCTGTGGCTTCCAAGGCTTCTATTAATCCTTTTCCCTCTTTGATCATCATGGGAATTGCCACGTCTTTTACCTGCTTCTCCATATAAGTATTTCTGCAGGCTTCAGATGCGATTCTAAGAACAGCAATATTTTCACCCGAACCTGAATAAAGTGCATAAAATACTCTTGAAAATATTTCAATGCTTGTTTTGTGCAGAAGAGTTCCAACCACAGGTATTTTAGGGATGATTTTATCTATCTTTAGTTTGCCTTTTTCTGATCTGACAAATTTTAAAATCCCCCATAACAGAAGACTTGTACCGATAAAAATCCATAAAGCATTTGCTTTAAGAAAATTACTCATTTCCAATGTAGCACTTGTCATAGGAGGCAATGGAATATCGAATTTTATAAACATCTCTGCAGTTTTCGGAAATATATAGGCAACATAGAATAAAATTGCCAGCATTAAACAGAACATGATCACTATCGGCATTATTAAAGCCTGTTTGAGATTTTTCTTGAATTCTTCATTCCTCTCCATAAATTTTGCTGTGCTGTCATATACAGCAGCCATATCACCGCTTGTTGACGCTACACCTAACATATAAGAAGGAAATTTCCCAAGAACATCCTGGTGTTTCCCGAAAACCTCCTTGCCCTCCTTACCGTCTTTTAAATCCTGGTTTATATCACGGATAGTTTCTCTTAGTGTTTTATTTTCCATATCGCTCATTAGCAGTCCGAGTATTTCATTAAAAGTAAGTTTCTCTCTAAGCAGGTCAGCAGTTATTCTTATAAACATAACAACATCTTTCGATGGAGGTTTTGAACTGATATCAAGCCACTTTTTCTGCACTTTCAGGATCTTATAACCCATTTTCTGAAGAGCATTGTTCACTTCCTCTTTGGAAAATGATTTCTGTTCGCCCCGAACAGGTTTTTCGCCACTTTTCTGAACAGAATATAAATAAGTTGATTTTTTATCTAATTTCTTAAGTCGAAGATTATTTTTGCGGCAAATTTCAGTTACTAAATTCTGTGCTTTTTTATTATTTTTAGCACTGATAATCCCCCGGACAGTTTTATTCTCCCTGTTGATGGCAGTATACCTGAACTCAGCCATAAAAACTCCGTTGAAAGATAAAAAGAGGGATAGAGCCTGCTCTATCCCTCTATAAAGGAATCAATATTATCTGCTAACTTCTGTAAATGAGCCTATAGAGTCAGCATATACAGTTATTTGTATTGTACACATGTCCCCATCAGCATCACCGTCTTCTACACCAACTCCCTGTAAAACAAAATAATCTGGATCAACGCTTTCTATTGTATATGCTCCGTTAGTATTACTACCACTTGTCGGAATTCCGATTACAGTAGCGGTTACAGCTGCAAAACTCCTGCCACCTCCACCCATGGATGTAGGTTTTTTAAACCAACCCTGTGCATTAGCGCCAAAAGTGGTCAGATCATTTACTACTGCATCATAATTTGCAGAGGCAGCACTGCTGCCGAACATCTGAATACCTACTACCACCGCTATACCAACGATGATTACCCCAAGGACAATTAATAAAAGTTGTTGCTGTCCCATAATATCCCTCCTGATTTTAGGATTTTAATAAAATATGTTATTAAGTTTTTTGAATTTCCCCTAATACGCAAATATAGTGAAATTATTATCGAAAATCAAGATTTTCAAACCTTTCAAGCTTTGACTATTCTGCTCAACTTCTTTCTTTACTAAACTCAGCATAATAGGATTTTCCT
Source organism: Candidatus Zhuqueibacterota bacterium (assembly GCA_042570605.1). Lineage (GTDB taxonomy): Bacteria > SM23-31 > SM23-31 > JBHPGK01 > JBHPGK01 > JBHPGK01. Next base: position 17,651 of record JBHPGK010000029.1, on the reverse strand, counting down.
GTTTTTATTATTTTCGGCCTTTCAAAATATAAATATTCCAAGTTTTAGTCCTGCTTATGTGTGATATTTTATACACTGTTTTATCGAGATTTCTGACCTGATTAATATAAGCTTTCAAACACATTTATACCCTCACTACACCTATTGCAAAAGATGTGCCAATAAGTTTTCACTTTAAAAATACATACATATTTACATAAAATGCGGGCATTAAACCACACTTCTCAGTAAAAAAACACACTTTCATTTCATTGAATTAATATTCTGGTCAACATTAAAACAGGATATGTCCTCATTTCTATAAAATTAAGTCTAATAAATTCAACTTGATAAAATTCAATATTTTTTAAAGCAAAATAAGTCAATTTGATAAATACTTTTTCTTATAAACTTATCAACATAGTCTACGAACAACCATGACTTGGATGTCCGGATACTTTTTCAATTGCCTGGACAACAACAGACTCAATTTTTGCAGCCGGAACCTTGTCTTTGGTAAGCATTATGGATGAACTCTGTTTGTATTTTGCAGGCAGCATATTCAATGATAATGCATAAACATCCTCAAGGCAGAGTGAACAGCCGCAAAAGTCAGAATTCTGAGATAATACTTTTTTCATAGCCTTTATTACTTCAACTTCATTATGATTTCGTATATGTTCAAGTGAATATTCATCAATTTTATATTTATCTTTTTTCAATATTCATCTCCCTTGAACAACATAATTATTTTAAGATGAATTTATTAAATAATGACTGTTTTATCAAGTTAATTAATTCATACTCAGTACAAAAATCAAATTTTTCTGCAAGTTAATTGATAAATGCTAAAAGTTCCTTGACATAAATTATTAAAAACCGTTATATTTAAAGTTAATTTTAGGGAAAAAAACTATGTCTATTTTTGGTCTTCATATTCTTGACTGCGCCATACTCTTAATTTATGTCATAGTTATTATCTGGATCGGTAAACGGATTGGTGATAAAACCAAAGATACCGGTGATTTTTACATTGCGGGCCGTAAGTTGGGTAAATTCTACCAGTTTTTTCTTAATTTCGGCAATTCCACAAATGCAGACCAGGCAGTAGCGGTTTCCCGGGAAATATACCGCCAGGGTATTGGTGGAATGTGGATACAATACCTTGTCCTCTTTCTCACACCATTCTACTGGTTCACGTCAATGCTTTTCCGGCGCTCAAGATTTATTACACTCGGAGATTATTTTACAGTCAGATTCAGGAGTGAATTCCTTGGCGGTGCCTATGCCGTTTTTACACTTGTTATGGCTTTTGTGGGCGGCGGTGTAGGTTATATGGTTGCCGGTAAAACGATGATGGCGCTAACACCCAAACCCGAAGCACAATACACTGTTGAAGAACAGCTGAGCGTCGATATGTTCAGGGAATACCAGGAATTAAGATCAAGACTGAATGAAGGGCTGGCAGAACAGGAACAAACAAGGTATGAAGAACTTAATGACAGGAGCAAGAGAGGCGAACTTCATTCTTTTATCTCATATACTAATCCGATAATTTTTTACTTTATTTATGCTGCAATTGTAGGTATCTATACTATGCTTGGTGGATTTACAGCTGCGGCAGTTACTGACGCAATACAGGGTTTTTTAATAATAATATTTTCTCTACTTTTGATACCCATTGGATTAAGTAAAATCGGAGGCTTTTCTGGGCTTCATGCCTCTGTCCCCGACTACATGTTTGAATTATTCGGATCAGTATCAACAAGCGAATATGCATGGTACACCATTTTTGCAATGGTAATTGCAAATCTTGTATCTATCGTTGCAGGGGCACCCGGAATGCATACCGCCGGTTCTGCAAAAAACGAGATGACTGCACGTTTTGGAATTATCGCCGGTATGTTTTTTAAACGTTTTATTATGCTTTTCTGGGCACTTGCAGGACTACTCGCAATTGCACTTTACTCAGGAAAACTACATGACCCGGATCTGATCTGGGGGTATATGACATATGATCTTCTTTTCCCCGGCGCAATAGGCCTTATGCTGGCAGGTATTTTAGCTGCGAATATGTCTACACTGGATGCAGCTGCAGTTTCAAATTCTGCTCTTTTTATTCGAAATCTCTATCAGCCCTTCAAGCCGGATAAATCGGAAAAACATTATATTAATGTTGGAAGAATTGTAATTGCACTAACTCTCCTTGGCGGTATTGGAGCAGCGTTGTTTATTGACAACCTTCTGGATCTGTTTAAATATTTTATTTCAATTCCTGCGGTATTCGGGGCATCTATATGGCTCGGTTTCATCTGGAGACGGCTGACAAGATGGTCTGTAATATTGCAGGTATTTATATGTTTTACCATTTATGCCGTCATTCCAAATTTATTTCAGACTATGGATTGGGCAACACAAAATGAGGCATTTCTTCTTGAGACAGAATCAAGAGTAATCACAATTTCAACCGGGGCACTGCAGGAAGATCTGGAAGAAGGAACAGCACAATATGTAGGTCAAACAATTAAAAAACGGCACGTAATTGAGCCATTTGGTGTCTTTTTTGATAAAGTTGCCCGAATTGATCCCTCCGATCCGGAATCTCCAAAAGTTGGAATAGACAGATTTCATTGTGAGATATGGGTTTTAAGCTGGTTCGGGATTGATTTTACAAAATATTCAAAAGCGCAGCTTGTAGCTACAAGGTTCCTTTTCGACGCCCTATTTCCTTTCGTCCTCCTTTTTCTGATCAGTTTCATGACAAAACCGGTCATTAAACCTGACCTCAACAGGTTTTTTGCCAGGATTCGTACTCCCGTACAGCCGACACAGGAGGAGGAGGATAAAGCACTTCAGCATGCTTATGAACACTCTGATGAACTTGAAAAGATCAAAATCTTCCCCGGTTCCAATTGGGAGATATATAAACCGGGCTGGAGTGATCTGTGGGGTTTCGGCGGCAGTTGGCTCTTGGTCGGGATCGTGATTCTGCTGCTTTGGGGAATGGTAAATTTAAGGTAAATCGGATAAAAATCATATTCCAAACAAAGGACAAATCCTTCCTTCATCAATAACATTTATCAAAAGTGAATAGCAAACCTTCCACCGCATCATTAGAGACCCAAGCTTAATGCAAGACAAGCAGACAGAGTTTGTGTCAAGAAAGACCCCCAAAATAGAAATTATTATAGAATTCTAACAATTTTCTTTTTATATTTTAATACAGTATTGTCCGGTAAAAAATAAAAAGATCTATACTTAAATTCTTGTTTTAATAGAGCTTAAATCAAAATATTTTAAATATTAATTGATTTTGAAAAAAAATAATCGAATTGCATAAATTATAAGTAACTGGATTCCAGCCTTCGCTGGAATGACAGTTACTATTTTCTTGTTATTATTCATGTTGCGTCATTCCAGCGAAGGCTGGAATCCAGTTTTTTGATGTATGTAAAATATATTTTTATTTTTTTACCGGACAGTAGTGAAACCACATATTAAAAATAAAAATGTATTCTAATTATCTGACAGTCTATTATTAAACAAATACAATATTTTTTCTTTGTGTCTCAATGTATCTGCGATTAATTTCATTCATTTTTGCATTTTCATTTGTCGTTTTGCACTTTTCATTTTGATATTTAAAATAAGAATTTTGGGATATGTTGAAAATCCTAAATTTATTATATCGCCTGTCGAAGTGTTATTCACCTCGAACTGTAACCTGTTCAGAAGTTGAAGAACACCTTCTACAGCGAAAATTAGAAATTAAAAATCAAATATCAAAAATCAAAATTAACTCTATAGTGCTGTTTTCATTTTTGCATTTTCATTTGTCGTTTTACACTTTTCATTTTGATTTTTTAATTGCAATAATCTACCCTCAATAATTTGTTGTTTTGAAATAAAAGGTTCAGGATGATATCACCCTGCAAATAAGAAATATTTCAATTTGTAAAAAAGTCAAATACGTTTTCTATCGTTTTTGTGTCGCCTTTATAGAATTCAGTGTATGTACACCTTGAACAGATTATTGTAGTAAACTTCCTTCCCTGGACGTCAAATATTTTGCTCCAGAACCCGCCCGAAGCCCTGATCTCACCGGTTTCATACTGGGTGTTTTTACATTTCGGACAAACGTAATTCAACTGTTTCATTATTAGTACTCCTTTTTCATGTTTATTTATTTTCTTTCAACAGGCAGTATCAGGCATGTAGGTCCTCCTGCCCCTTTTCTGAATTCGGACAGGTCTATCCCGATCACTTTCACCCCGCTTGATTCAAGTATATTTATTGTCTCCATATTTTCTGCAGTGTTTGCGATAACAACGTTTTTATCGAGGCATATAACGTTACCGCATGACGGACCGCTGTCAGCAGTTTCGATAACGTCGAAACCTTGAAAAAAAACTTCCGGGAACATTCCGCGGCAGCATAATACCTTGTCCGGAGCAATAAGACTCATAACGCCGCCCAGGTGAAGGTGGTTTCCTTTTACCGGGAAAATCCGGACCTCGTAATTCATGCCTTCTAAAATACGTGAAATCTGATGCGCACCTTCAGTATTTGTTCTTTTTGAAAGTCCAATGAATGCAGTTGAACCTGCCAAAAAAATATCTCCTCCTTCCACAGTCCCGGGTGCTTTGATCTCACCCGCACAGGATTCTCCAAGAGATTCTAAAATTTGAGACATCCACTGTTCTTCACCTCTTCTCGTTTTAATCCCCATTCTGAGTTTTATATATCCTTCGGGTGTTACAAGAGAAACATCGCGCGTAAAAACTGAATTCGGGTGCCCGGCAAGCTCCGGCATATCAACAACTTCGCAGCCGGATCCCGAAATTATTGATTTCAGCCTGCCATGCTGTTCATGTGTCCTATCCGGATCAGCAATTTCATTTATATTATGGGTTTTTAAATTAACCGCTTTAAAATATTCATCTTCCGGTGTACAGACCACAACACGGGAAAGGCGGTCTCCTTCATTCTTTAACATTAAAATTTTTCCTTATCGGGTTTTGATTTTTGCTTCCATAAATAAAATATCGGGATACCAAGAAGAGTAAAAAATAATCCTATAAGCGATTCAACCGGTTTTTCGATCAATGTGTTAATTAAAACCCCAAAAAATGCAATGATAAAAACCATAGGTACAACAGGATAGCCCCATGTTTTGTAGGGCCGCGGAAGGTCAGGGAATTTTTTCCTGAGTGTAAAAACTGCAGCGGTTCCACCTACCCAGAAAAGGATATTTAAGAATGTTGCATAGGTGAATAACTGCTCGAATGTGCCTGTGAGGGCAAGCAGACTTGCCCAAAGGGCCTGGAGCATTACAGCAAATCCCGGTGTCCTGAATTTTGAATGTACATTCCCGACTTTTTTGAAGAAGAGTCCGTCTCTTGCCATGGCATAGTAGACCCGCGGTCCTACAAAAATACTTCCGTTCAAAGCACCAAAAACGGAGACCAGTACTACAGCAGAGAAAAGTCCAGCTGACGTTTTACCGAACAGGGCTCCGGCTGCTTTTTCGGCGATCCTTACAACACCTGCGGCTTCATTAACAGGCAGTGCTGTAAAATATACAAGGTTTATTAGTACATAAAGGACAGTGATAGTTAATGTGCCGGCTACAAGTGCGTACGGCAGGTTGCGTTTTGGATTTTTTATTTCCCCGGCAGCGTAATTGAGGTTGTTCCATCCGTCATATGCCCATGAAATAGCAATTAACGCCAGTCCGAATCCGGATACTATTTGCCCGAATCCGAAACCCGGATGTCCGGGACTGATCGAAAAGGAAACCGGCTCACCTTTACCAAAAAAGAGACCCAGAAAAATAAATAATACTATTGTACCGATCTTTAATACAGTGAATATGTTCTGGATCATTTTTCCGAAGACAACACCGATATAGTTAAACATTGACAATAATATAATAACTGCAACCGCAACTAATTGTCCTGCTGAAAGAGAATAGGTAATAGATACGAAAGGAATATTAATTGAGAAAAGGCTGTTTTGAAGGGAAAGAGCAGGGAAAAAGTAACTGAAATATTCGGCAAAAGCTACTGCGAGTGCGGCAATAGCGCCGCCCATTGATACAAGAAACATCTTCCAGCCGAACAGGAATCCGAATAATGGACCGTATGCTTCCCGGAGGTAAACATACTGCCCGCCGGCTTCCGGCATGGCTGCCCCTAATTCGGCATAAGTGAGTGCTCCGGTGAGAATGATCAGGCCGCCTCCAAGCCAGGCAATAAGAATCAGCCCGGAAGAGGGGAGATATCCGGCTATGATCCCTGAAGTTAAAAATATCCCCGACCCGATAGTTATTCCTACCAGCATCATTGTCGAATCGAACAGACCTAACTGCCTTGTAAGGGAAGAATTCTCTTTTTCTTTTGAGTTGTTTATTTCCATGTTAGTAAATAATTTCAAATAATCTGAAATGTGTTTACCGCCTGTTGAGGTGTTTTGTCACGAAGTGATCACTTTGTGACACCTTCGCCATTAAAAGCCGTTGAGGTGGAGAACACCTCAACAGGCGTCTCACAGAATAATACTACCTGCCGCAGAAGGTGTTATTCACCTTCTGCCGCGGATAAATGCCCTAAAACCTTTTTTCAACTGCCTGCCAATTGATGTTTTCAAAGAATGCTTCTATATATTTTGTCTTTGCCAGCCCGTAATCTGAAATAAATGCATGTTCAAATACATCCATGACCAGCAGGGGAACACAGCCCGCAGGATGTCCAACATCATGTTCATTGATCCACATGTTAATAAGCCTGTCTCCGGTTTTATCGTAATATAGAACTACCCAGCCTATCCCTCTCATAGAGCCGGTTGATACAAAATCCTGTTTCCAGTACTCAAAATTTCCAAAATCGAGCGCAATTTTTTTGTAGATCTTTGTACCGGATCGGAGTTCCCCGTTTCCACCTAAATTGCCGAAATAAAGTTCATGGAGCCGCATACCGTTAAATTCCCACCCGAGCCTCCTTTTAAGTTCAGCGTATTCATATTCTTTTGTTTTACCTTCTTTCAGCATAATGTTAAGCTTATCCAGAACTTTATTAGTATTTGCAACATACCCGCTGTACAATTTAAAATGGTTTTTAAGAAGATTGTCACTGAATCCCTTCATACCGAGAAGATTTGAAAAATCTTTTTCGCCGTATGTCTGCGCAGTTAAACTACCGGGCAAAAATATACATAGCGCAAACAGTCCGGTTAGAAAAAACATGGATACTTTTTTCATATATCCCCCTATCGTTATGAATGAAAAAATCAAAAATCAAATATAAAAATTACACATTCATAATCAAAATTAACTTAATAACGCTATTTTAATTTTTGTTTTTTGATTTATTAAACCATATTTTGCTTTTTCTCTGAGTCTCTGCGGTTAATTTACTTTATTTTACATTTTGATTTGTCGTTTTGCATTTTGCATTTTAATTTTTAATATAAAAAATTGCGGCTCACAGATTTGCCTCCGGCGGAACAACCGACAACCGATAACGGATAACTGATAACTGACGACTGAGAACTGAGAACTGAGAACTAATAACTGATAACTATATCCGGTATCTAAAGTCCTTTTCTTATTTCATCGAGTGCCGTTTTTGCAGCCGGGACTAACTTAAAGAATTCGGTTAATTTGTCGCAGGCATATTCATCGCAATAAGCGCAGTTTATTACACCTTTTTCAAATCCGCATTTTCTAATTTCACATATTGTCGGATAGTGGAACAGCTTTCCGTCACCGGGATAGCAGCCGTCGCAATTGATATGTTCCGGTTTTATGTCGGAATTATACTGTTTTGACCATTCCTGTGCTGTTTTTACTCTCGCCTCGTCATCATCTGCCTGAGTCGCAATAAAAGCCGGGCAGTCTGAACATACTAAACCACAAATACTGATTCTTCTTTCCATTTTTCTTCCTTCATTAATTTATCTCATTATTTTTAATTTCATTATATATAGAAGTTACAAGTCTCGATTCATTTTCAACAAATTCCTTTTTTATTTCCTCAAGACTTTTTTCGTTAAAAATCATGTCTTTTACCTTATCCTGCATTTTCATGATCTTCATTATATGAAGAACGATCTCATCTCTGCTTACAGCTCTGCTGTGCCCGCTGTAATATTTTTCAGCGTCCAGAGTTTCCAGCATTCTCGAGAGGGTTTTAATATGGCTGAAAGAATTGCCTCCCTTATACGAATGAATCAGCTGTACTCTCTGAAGGAATATCTGGTCACCAATAAAAGCGGCTTTTTCTTCAGGGAAGAAAACAACTGCATCACCGGTCGTATGACCTGTCCCGAAATACCATAGTTCAACCTTTTTCGAACCAAGGTATAAATTCATTTTATCCTTAAAAGTGATCGAAGGTACATACTTTTGTAATTCCGGATTATTCCAGATCGAGGGATTCCCGCTTCGTGCTGCATGGAAAAATTCCTTCCGGCAGTTTTTTTGTGCGATTATGGTCACCGATTCAGGGAAAAATTGATTTCCGGTAATATGGTCGCCGTCGCTGTGTGTATTAACAAGATATTTTACAGGTTTATCGGTGATTTTTCTTAATTCTTCAAATACCCGGCTAACGGATTCTTTATTCATTTTTGCATCGATAATAAGTACACTCTCATCCCCAATATATGCTCCGCCGTTTGCACCTCTTCCGCCGGTGATCCCGTAAAGGTTGTCCGATATCCTGTTAAATTTTACAGGCTCAACAGTTCTCTGCTGAGCAAAAGAATTTAAGAACAGGAAAAAAATAAAAACAGCGAAACAAACAAATTTGATTTTATTTTTCATTTTTTGTTTCTCCCGTAGTTCCTGAATTGTTTTGTTTGTTCAAATATAATGACATAAAGTTCCAAATGTCAAATCATTTGCAGATAAAATTAAAACATATTTAACAGAAGTTATTTATCTTGAGTTTTTCAATACTGCAAATTCTCGGAAACCAGAGAAAATTTTGTAGGGGAGAACATGTCCAGGTTTTGCGGGAGAAAAATCTCACAAAATGTTACTGGTACTTATTGGTAGGAGATTACTACGTCGCTTCGCTCCTGGTAATGATAGCAACGTTCATGTCATAGCGAGTCCGGAGTGCTCGGGATCGCTATCTACTACCATAATAGCAAATCATAATTCCATTAAATTGCTTCGTCGCTTCGCTCCCCAAAATTAAATTTTTTCAAAAAAAATGAAAAAAAACTTGAAATCATGTAACAATTATGTTACATTATGCGTAGTACAATACACATTATGTGAAGTTTATGAAACTATATTGATTTTAAAAATGAAATATTGGAGTTAATAGATGAGTAATTTAATTGAAATTATGGATGGTAAGCGGAGAAAATACTTATCGGGTTATCTTATTTTTCTATCCATATTTCTTGTGATCTGGTTCTCTGAAAAAGTCCTTCAGGCTGCCGGTATAAAAATTGACGGTATCAGAATTGTATCACTTCCCGTATACATTATATGCATCCTGTTTCAGGCATATTATTCGATAAGTTTAAGTACCTTAAAGAAAAAGATAAAGAATGACCCTCAGTTAAATGCGGCGCTTTATAATGAGCTTGTGCAGTTAAATGAGCTTAAATCCTGGAGAACCGCATTTTTTTCAACTTCTGCAACGGTTTTACTGTTGAGCATAATGTCAATTTTTACGCCGCTGCTGAATGATACGATGTATATTGCCCTGACATCCATCTTGATCGGATTTGGTTCATATCATCTGGCATTTTTTGTACTGGATAGAGGTTAATTATGGAAGAAAGATATATAAACAATACAATAAAAGTCCAGCGTGCTAAACAGGATATTACACAGGAAGAGCTGGCACAACTTGTCGGTGTTACAAGAAAAACTATCAATACAATCGAAAAAGGAAGATATGTCCCCTCAACTTTCCTTGCTTTGAAACTTGCTCAGGTGTTTAAAGTGCCGGTTGAAGAAATATTCCAGTTAGGGGAAGACAGTTAATAAAACGGCGGATTTAACTCTAATAAACAAAAACCGTTTGTCATGAAAGAAAGAAATTTTATATTAGAAAATAAACCATTTGTCAATAATCAATGTTTTTTATGTAACTTTTTGGAAAAATTTTAGTATATTAGATTGTACTATTTAACTAATACAATAGTACACTTCAAATAAAAAAATGATAAAGTTGAAACAAACCTTAAAATAGGAGATAAAAAATATGCTACGGGATATTATCAAAAAGGAGATCCAGGACAATATTACAAGTCCTAAGTTTGTATTTACCTTTTTGCTTTGTACAATTTTAATCCTGTTATCTGTATATACCGGGATTAACAATTACCAGGCAGAGCTAAAAGAGTACAATGCAGCAGCAGCATTAAACAGGAAAAATTTAGAATCTCAACCTAATTATCCGACTCTTGCACAGATTGGGGTAAAAGTCGAAAGACCCCCGCATGTTCTAAGTACAATTGTTAGCGGAATACAGGAAGCTACGGGACGTGTGGCAACTGTTAATATCGCTAATGATCCGAACCTGATCGATTCTAAATACAGCAGTAACCCTATTTTTGCAGTATTCGGGGCATTGGACCTCATTTTTATTGTAAAAATTGTTCTCAGTCTTTTTGCTATTCTCTTTACTTATGATGCAATTGTAGGTGAAAAGGAAAGAGGCACATTAAAACTCGCTCTTTCAAACAAGCTCCCGAGAGACAGGCTTATTCTCGGTAAAACTATCGGTGGATTTGTCAGCCTGTTAATACCATTGATCATTCCTCTTATATTGGGTTTATTGATAATAATGCTTTACCCGAATATTGTACTTACAGGTGATGACTGGGCACGTATCGGGATCATATTTGTAATGTTTCTTTTGTACCTGTCGGTATTTTTTACTCTTGGTCTGTTTATTTCTGCAAGGACGAGCAAGTCATCCACAAGCTTCCTTGTATTACTTTTTATCTGGGTCATTTTTGCGACAATAATTCCAAAAGCTTCAGTAATGATCGCACGCCAGTTAAATCCTATTCCTTCCGTACATGAGGTTACAGCTCAAAAGGATGCATTCCTGCAGCAGATTTCGGCAGAAGGGCAGGAAGAGGGGCGCAAATATATGACAGAACATCCCCGTCCGCAGGACCCGGAAGATGTAAAAAAATGGCAGGAAGATATAAGAGCATGGTCGGATACCTACAGGCAGGAATTACTGACCAGAATTGAAGAGGGGAATGCGGCATTTGAGAGAGATTACCAGGCGAAAGTTAATGGACAGGTAAAACTGGCTGTGAATCTTTCACGCATATCACCCGCCTCTGCTTTAATGTTTGGTTCCATGAGTCTTGCCAGGACCGGAATTTCTGAACATCAGAGATTTCTAAATTCTGTAAGAAGTTATAAACCGCTTTTTGCAGAATGGGTAAATCCGTTAATGATGCGTGGGGCTAATTTTCAAACAGGTGAAATGCCCAAACCGGACGTTACTGATATGCCGCAGCATGAATTTGTGCCTGAAACGTTGAATCAATCTTTCAACAGGATGATCCCTGATCTGGGATTGTTGATTTTTCTGATAATCCTGTTTTTTGTAGGGGCTTATGTTTCATTTATAAAGTATGATGTCCGTTAATAATTATTAAAGGTAAGATAACTGTAGAGATGCAGCATGCGCGCAGCGTCCCCCCGGGCACTCGGGGGTGGGCATGCATCTCACATAAAAAATAGAGGTGTTTATGTTAGCAGCAATTGATTTAACAAAGGAATATGAAGACGGCCTGTTGGCACTCGATCATCTTAACCTGGAAATGAATGCAGGAGAAATATTCTGTTTGTTCGGAGCTAACGGTGCAGGGAAAACCACGGCAATAAATCTTTTTCTGAATTTTATTGATCCGACAGAAGGGACTGCATTGATCGAGGGTGTAGATGTTACAAAGGAACCTCTTAAGTCAAAAGAATTTGTTTCCTTTGTTTCAGAGAACGTAATGCTTTACGGTAATTTCACTGCATATCAGAATCTTGATTATTTTGCAAAACTTGCCGGGAAAAGAAAATTGAAAAAGCCGGATTATGCAGAAGTGTTGACAAAGGTCGGTCTGCAGGAAGAAGCTTTTGATATGCGTACCAAGTCATTTTCAAAAGGTATGCGGCAAAAGCTGGGTATTGCTATTGCAATTATTAAAGATGCTCCTAATATTATACTTGATGAACCGACATCAGGTCTTGACCCGAAAGCAGGAATGGAGTTTCTGGAACTGCTGCTGGAACTGCGTAAACAGAACAAAACGATCTTCATGTCGACACATGATATTTTCAGGGCAAAGTTCATCGCCGATAGGATTGGCTTTATGAAAAAGGGCAAGCTGGTCATGCTTAAAACAAAAGAAGAAATTGCAGGCGAAGACCTTAATACACTGTACGTTCAGTATATGCAGGAACACAACGATTAATAATACATTATGGATTCAATAGTTCTTATTTATTTAATCCTGAATAGCAGTATTATATACGGTTTCTTAAAAACCGGTTGATCATGTTATAATTTTAAATTTTATATAAATTCTTTTCAGCCATTGTGTTTAGACGCAGCAAGCGTGATGCATACCGGCGTCAGCATGACTGCGTCTTTTCATTTTAATTTTTTGAAGACATTTCATGATTTTGGAAAAATATTAGCAAAAGCCATTTTAAAATTCCTTCTGAAATCATCAAAGTTCCGAACGCTTGGAAATCTTGCTAATTTTTTTGAAATTTTTGAATATATCTCTTTATCTGTTTTATCAGAAAGCAAAAATTCGGTTTCATCTTCGGATATTTCTGCCAATTTATCAATATCTTTTATTATGCTGTCGTTAGCAGGACAGGTATATTGACATTTCAGACATCCTACCAGTGTATGATGGACTTCTTTGGGCATCCAGTCAGGGAACTGCCCGGGTTCTTCGTTATAAATAGAGATACATTTATCTGCATTAATGATAAAATTTTCTTCTCTGATGCATTTAGTAGGGCACTCATTAATGCATATTGAACAGCCCTTACAAATGCGTAACATTTGTAAAGGGCGCCAGTTATCTTCTAATTCCTTGTCTGTATATAATCCAGCGAACCGATGGAAACTGCCGTACTCTTCAACAAAAGTGATGTTATTTTTACCATAATCGGCAAGTCCGCTTCTTACTGCAAAAGTTTTAAGAGGCAGAGTTGCTCCTGTAAACTGAATTTTTTTATTAGAATCTTTAATAATATCATTCATTATGAGGTTAGTAATTGAAGGTACATTTAATGCAAATTCGGGTCTTGAATATCCGGACGGTATGAGAATTTCGATTTTTTTGCTCTTGTAATTAAAAAGGACAGATGCAGTTTTAAAAGGAAGGGAAATAATTATAAGTGATTTAGCCCCGGGCATTATTTCCTCAGGATTAAAATTAAAAGTACCCATATATTTTCTGAATCTTTCAATTGTCCCGATTTTTTTTTCTTCATTGAGTTTGTCAAACCATTTTTTTACCTCTTCAACATGTTTAACTGATACTGTTCTGTACTTGTATTGGAAATCATCAGGTAAATGTCTCCATTTTTTTTTAGTTTTTGACAATGCGAATAAGTTACCTGTTCCAAATACAACAACTGATCCTGCTGCAGTAATCCCTTTCAAGAATTCCCGGCGCGTCTGATTAAAAAGATTATTGGTGTATTCCATGATACATTTCTCCTTTGTTACGTTTTAATAATTTTACGTAAGAAATATTAATATTTCTTAATAAACAGGTTCCTTCCAATCGGACAGGACTAATAAAAGTATTTTAACTGATTAATTTTGCTGTTCTTTTACGTGGTTTATGTATTCTGAAGGTGTCAAAGAAGTGCTGTTCTTAAAAATTGTATAAAAAGAAGATTTGGAATTAAATCCACAATCTTTAGCAATTGCCATAATTTTATAGTTGCTCTTTTCAGGGGCGAACAATTGTTTTTTTACTTCCTCAATGCGGAATTCATTTATAAAATCAAAAAAATTCTTAGCAAAATTCTCATTAATTACCTGGGATAATTTATGTGATGATGTTCCAAGCCTTTGTGCAAGTGTCAACAGATTCAATTCGCTGTCAATATATAGTTTCTCATTTATCATAATATCTAAAAGATTTTGTGCTAATTCGTCTGCTTCCTCTTTTTTTAAACCGGATTTCTGATAAGATGTTCTCCCCTTTACAATTTTGTTTGTCTCCGGATTATCAGATTCTGAATTTTCAGGATTTATACTCAAAGATACAGTTTCATCTTCAATATGCAGAAAAATTCCTCTCTGTCTGTACCCGTAAAAACCTATTCCGAAAATGTAAATTACCATTATTAACCAGGTATAACTGTAAATGGAGGGAGTTTTTATTCCTAAAAATTTTTCCAGATACGTTTCGAACAGTGTAAAGAACAAAAAAACAGCAAAACCATTGGACAGGAAATAAAGCCATTTTAAATCAACATTCTTAGAATATGAATAGAATTGTTTTATTTTTTTTTGATGATTACGTAAATGCATAATAGTAAATACATAAAACAAAGGTGAATTATACATCCATATATAAACAAAAAGAATATAATGCCAGTTTTTATTATTCATTTCCGTATAAAAATTACTTTCGTTAACAAAAATGTATTTGCTGAATCCGATTGTTGCTATGATCATTGGAATCAGATAAAACAGGAATTTTAATTCCAAACGCTGACTTTCTTTTGTCATTAAGTTGGTATACATCAATAAAGTTGGTCCAAGCAATGTCCAGTAATATATATCAATAAATATAATCGATGATTTTGCATGAAATAAACCACTTGAAATACAATAAGTGAAGAATGAATGCCCACCAAGAAGAAATATAAAAAAGGATAGAAAATAATCACTTAATACTTTCTTCTTTTTTGTAAGTATAAGAACTACAAAAAACAAAGATTGTGCAAATCCGATAAGATATAGTTTATCCATAATTTGTATTGATTTGTCCTGGTGATTACACTTTTCACAAGTTAATAAGCCATATTTTAATTTACAAGGTATTGTTTTGTTGGGACTTGTACCTGTAATTTCATCATTTTATCTTCAACCAAAACTATTTGTCTCTTAACTTAACATACCTATTGCATTTTTAATCCAACCTTCATTATATTCCATTTACAATTAATAAAAAGGATGAATTACTTATGAGACTTGCATCAATAAAGTATAATCAGCAGGAGACTGCTGCACTGGTTATCAGGGATGCTGTTATTCCTGTAAAAGAAATTAACAGGCAGATAAACACCGGCTGGCCTGAAGATCTTTTTGCCATAATATCCTCCGGCAGGCTTGAAGAAATGGTTGAATGGTATAATACCGGTACAATATTGAATGTAAAATTTTCAGATGATGTTATGATCCAAATCGTCGATGCAGATTTTGCTCCGCTTTACCGCAGCCCGAATAAGATCTGGGGTATCGGTTTAAATTATAAAGCCCACGCAGCCGAACTTGACGAAAAGCAGATACATGGTGAACCGGGAAGCTTTATGAAGCCCTCTACAACCATTATCGGTTATGGAGATACCATTGAAATACCGGTTCAATCTGAAAAAACAACAGGCGAAGGCGAGCTCGGGATAATCTTCGGCAAAAAATGTAAGAACATAAAAAAAGAAGACTGGCTTTCAGTTGTTGCCGGATTTACAACAATTGTTGATATGACCGCTGAGGATATTTTACGGCGAAATGTACGTTATCTTACTTCATCAAAAAGTTTTGATACATTCTTCTCATTCGGGCCTGTTTTTGTTACAACCGATGAGATCGACAATGTAAATGAGCTGACTGTTCAAACTTACCTGAACAGTGAACTTATCGCCGAAAACCAGGTCAAAAACATGACATTTACACCTGATTTTCTTGTTTCATATCATTCAAAGATAATGACAATGTTACCCGGAGATATAATTTCATCCGGGACTCCGGGAACAGCGAAACTAAGTAATGGAGATATTGTAGAATGCAGGATAGACGGATTTACTACTTTGAAAAATCCTGTAAAAGACCTTAAAATAAAATAAGGATTAAAAATATGGACTTGGGATTAAAAGATAAAAATGTAATTGTAATGGCATCCAGCAAAGGAATTGGTAAAGCAATTGCCCGGGAATTCTGTTCCGAGGACGCAAATGTTATGCTGTTTGCCAATGATGAAGAGCTTCAAAGCGCTCAAAAGGATATATTTGAAGCTACCGGGAACAAACCTCTTTTTACTCATGGTGATATTACTATATATGATGATATTAAGAAAGTTGTAAATAATACCGTCAAAGAATTCGGGTCAGTGGATATCCTTGTTAATAATTCAGGCGGTCCGCCCGCCGGAATGTTCGATCAGTTTGCTGATGATGTCTGGCAGAAAGCATTTGAGCTGAATCTGTTAAGTTATGTTCGAACGATACGTGAAGTGCTGCCCTATATGCGGAAAAACGGTTGGGGCAGGATAGTAAATAACACGTCGTCATCGGTGAAACAGGTGCTTAATAACCTGATACTTTCAAATACATTCAGGATGGGTGTTCTGGGAATGGTAAAAACTTTGTCGCATCAGCTTGGGAAAGAAGGTATTCTTATTAATGTTGTAGGTCCCGGGAAGATCGGTACCGCAAGGGTTGACCATCTGGACGGACTCGCGGCTGAAAAACAGGGGATTCCTTTAGATGAGTTCAGGCAGAACAATTTTAAGCAGATCCCTTTGGGCAGATACGGGACACCTGAAGAATTTGCCAAAATTGTGGTTTTCCTGTGTTCCGGGACAAACACATACATAACGGGACAGACAATAATCATCGATGGCGGAAGAAGTACTGCGTATTAACTCAGCAGTTTATTCCATTTTTTTCTTTTTGGTTGAGAGGATGTTATCGCAGTGGATTCATTGTTTCCTGCTTTAAATATATTTGCAATCCTAACCGGATTAATAACGATATTAATCGTTATCCGTTTGTACCTGCAGTATCGTTTCAAATATCTTCTTACTTTTGCGTACAATATCAGTTTATTTAATATAGTTCTGATCCTTTTTTTACCCGTTAATTATTTATTTGGTAATTCAGGTGTAAATTTCAGACAGTCCTTTTTGATACTGACAATACTCTGTGTTTTTCTGTTATCGATAAATATTCTGAAATATTTATGGGGTTATACTTTTGTATTAGTTATTTTTCAGGTTCTGAATAAAAACATCTCAAAACTGGTCAACCGCGTTTTTTTTATTGTAAGTGGTATCACACTTGTTGTTTTTACGATTCTATTCTATTTTGAACCTGATGGTGGAAGTATTAATTATCCTATGAGAATTACTGAAATTGTGACATTTCAAGTTTTAATTGCAGCATATACAGCATTGATATATTTTTATTTCAGGTCAAAGAAATTTGAATCGGGGAAAAGATCCAAGGCAGTTAAAATGTATAGTTTGCCGCTGATATTCATATGGAGCTATGTATTTATTACGGCAGTTACAGGTGCGTTTATAAGAATTCCTTCATTAGTTGAAATTAACATCATTCTTGTGGCATTATCGTTTAACTTTGTTACGGCTGTTATACTAAAAAGTTTTGTTGAGTCATATGGGGATGCTGAAAGATCCGAACACCAATTAAC
>JBHPGK010000028.1:0-23140 GCA_042570605.1 Candidatus Zhuqueibacterota bacterium | reverse complement strand
AAGCTGAAGATTACAGATTCGGATAAAAACTGACCTGTGATCTGTTTTTTTCCGGCTCCAAGCACCTTGCGTACTCCAACCTCCTTGATCCGGACCATCGAACGGCCGCTTGCTAAAGTCATGTAATTTATACAAGCTAAAAGCAGTACCATTAAAGCGATCACCGAAAGAATATATGAGTAAACAGGATCACTTGCCGGCTCACGGCTCAGCATTCCGGTGGCAAAATGAATATCTTCAAAAGGCTGAAAATATAATGTAAAAGCATCATCTTCTTTGCTGAGAAAACCTGTGTTTTGAAATGATCTTATACGGTCGCCAAAATGTTTTTCAATAAAGGTGCCTGTATTTTCCTTAAGATCAGCCGGTTTTATGCCGTCCGCAAGTTCTATAAAAGTGGTTGCACGGCTGCTGCCCCAGTTGGATATGTACTTGTCATAATATGGGTATGCCAAAAAAGGCAGGATCATTTTGAAACTGATACTCGAATTATCGGGGACATCTTTTAATACCCCTGTAACCGTATAATTCCGGGTTTGATCACCGATCTTTATGGACAGGACCTCGCCCAAAGGGTCTTCCTGGTCAAAATACAGCTTTGAAAGCTGTTCCGAGATAACAACCGAATTTTTGTTTAATAGCGCTGATCCGGGGTCTCCTTTAAGCAGCGTAAAAGTGAACATCTCCAGAAAATCCGGGTCGGCTAAGAGCGGATTTTCAAGAAACGATTTACCTTTAAAAGAAACAGTTGCTCTGGGCTGCATGTACCTTACCGCTCTTTTTATAACGGGGATGTCATTTTTTATCTCCGGTGCAAGAGGGACAGGCTGATAAGCAGTATAGTCTTTTTCACCGGTCGGCTTTGTCTCTACTTTGACAAGCCTGTATAACCTGTCTTTATTCTTATGAAAAAGGTCATATGATAATTCGTCTTCAATAAATAAATATATAAGTATGAAGCATGCTATCCCTACCGATAAACCGAGTATATTGATGAATGAATAAATTTTTTGTTTCCGGATATTTCTGAGGGCTATTTTAATATAATTTCTTAACATAGATGCCTCTGATTTTTTGACTTCACTAATATATACGCAATCTCCATGCCAAAGGATTCCCAAGCACAAAACAAGAATTTTTTGAGCTGATTAAAAATAGTTAATGTACAATTCCGGTACACTGGTGTGCGTTTTCGGACACCCTATTAAAAGACTAACCGTAGAGAAACGGAGGCACAGAGAAAAATTAAAAAAGTAAAAATTTCTGCCAGAGGCAGATCCGCCTCCGGCGGAAAAATCTAAAATGCTTAATGTAGAATAAATATTTGATAAGTGTAAAATATTGTCACTCAGGGACGGCGGAAAAGCCCACCCAACGTGTCATTCCCGAGTAATCGGGAATCCATTCTACCTGAGGTAGATCCGCATCCGGCGGATAAAATGAAGGGACTAACAATACAAAGGCAAATAATATTAACTGTAGGGACAGAACAGTGTTCTGTCCTTTCGTTGGGAAAAACAGAAAATTAAGTGTAGGGGCGAAGCTTTTTAAAGGGATTGCACCTGATAAAAGAGATTTTCTTTGATAAAATGCTTCGCCCCTACTGCTGTGCCAACCAACCACTGCCCACTGTTAACTGAAGACTGATAACCGATAACTGAAAACTGATGACTGGTCACTGACTACAGACAACTGATCACTACCAACTGATCACTGACCATTTATTCCATAATGTTTGCTTTAATTCCTAATTGATATTAAATTAATATAATGATATGATCTGAAATTTTCAGGAGATGTGTTTATATGAAAATTGCTGTAGGATTAAGCGGCGGAGTTGATTCATCGGTAGCGGCGGCGCTGCTGAAAAAGCAGGGACATGAGATAACCGGTATTATAATGAAGATCTGGGACGGTACGCCTGTAAAGACACATGGCGGTCATGCCTGTTACGGGCCTGATGAAATAGAAGATATCGAAGATGCGCGTAAAGTTGCTGAAATTTTAGATATTCCGTTTCATGTTATCGACCTGACCGAAGACTATAAAAAGGAAGTGCTTGAATATTTCAGAAAAGAGTACATTTCCGGGCGAACGCCGAATCCCTGTGTTATTTGCAACAGGAAAATTAAATTTGAACAGCTGGTAAATCAGGCTTTAATAAGCGGTCTTGAATTTGAGTACTTTGCTACCGGTCATTATGCCCGTTCCAAGTATGATGAACAAAGTGGACGTTACCTTTTAAAAAAAGCGGAATACCTGAAAAAAGACCAGTCATATGTTCTTGCTTTTCTGTCCCAGGAACAGCTTAAAAGGACACTGTTCCCTCTTGGAGAACATACAAAAAAAGAGGTCAGGGAGATCGCCGAGGAATTAGAATTAAATACATTCGACAGGGCGGAAAGCCAGGATTTTTTTGCCGGCGATTATAACGAGCTGCTCAACACTTCTCCAAAACCGGGCCCTATTCTCGATACGGAAGGCAACACTCTGGGTACACATAACGGTATCTGGAACTACACTATCGGTCAGAGAAAAGGATTGGGTATTTCATCGGACAGACCTCTTTATGTTTTGAAGATAGATAAAAAGAAAAATTCCATTGTAGTTGGAGACCATTCTGATACGTTTGGCGATACTTTAACTGCCGGTTTTCTTAACTGGATATCTATAAAAAGTCTGGAAGAACCTATGGATGTTACTGCGAAGATACGGTACGCCCAGAAAGAAGCTGATGCACTCGTTACTCCGGTTGAAGGTAAAAAGGTCACAGTTGAATTTAAAGAGAAACAGTTCGGGATAACGCCGGGGCAGGTGGTTGTATTTTATCTGGAAGATATAGTTGTTGGTGCCGGTATTATTGAAAATCCGTGAAAATTCGTTCTCTGTTATGTAAATAATTATGACGGATGTAAGGGCGAAGCATTTTATAAACAGGAACACCTTTAATGGTAATAAAATCCATAAAAATGCTTCGCCCCTACAGACAGCACCTCACGGTACCGAACCAGGTTTACTATCAGCAATTATGCAGATTTTTTTATCAATTTATACAAGAAAAATTAATCGAAAATTCGTTTAATCCGCGCAATCCGTGTTCTATTATCTAAAATGGAGTAATTTTATGGTCGAATTTCAATTTTCCAAAATGTCAGACAATCTTAGAAAGTCTGAAATAAGAGAACTTCTCAAACTCACAAGGAAGACCGGTATGATATCATTTGCCGGGGGGCTGCCCGATCCGAGCCTGTTCCCGTATAAGGATATTGAAATAGCTTCACAGCGGGCATTAAGGGAAAAGGGTGATTTCGCTCTTCAATATGCCCCTACCGAGGGAGACCCGTTTTTAAGAGAACAGCTCGCTGTCTTTATGCAAAAGCAGGGTGAAGAGGTGGCGGCAGATGATATTCAAATTGTTTCGTCGTCTCAGCAGGCGATCGACCTGCTGTGTAAAATATTTATAAATCCGGGTGATCCTGTGGTTGTTGAACTTCCTGCCTATACAGGAACAATTCAGACTATGCGTGCTTTTCAGGCGAATTTTTGGGGTCTTGGAATGGATTATGACGGTATAATCCCTGAATCACTGGAAAAGAAAATAGACAAATTGGCTGAATCAGGTAAAAAACCAAAGTTTGTTTATCTGATCCCCGATTTTCAAAATCCCTCCGGGATCACCCTGACACTGGATAGGCGGAAAAAGATTCTCGATATCGCCTCAAAACATGATATTCTGATAGTCGAGGACAGCCCTTACAGGGAGCTGCGTTTCAAAGGTGAGATTTTACCTTCACTTTACTCGATGGATAAAGAGGGACGTGTCGTCTATCTGAAAACATTTTCAAAGATATTCTGCCCCGGGTTCAGGCTGGGGTGGGTACTTGGTCCGAAACCGGTAATTGAAAAAATGATCATCGCTAAACAAAGCACTGATCTTTGCACATCAGCTTTTGGACAGATTGTTACAGCATTCTATATAGAAGCCGGACATCTTGAAAATCTTGTAGAAAAAGCAAGAGAGATCTATAAAGAGAAAAATACGGTAATGCTTGATTCTCTTGATAATCTTATGCCGGATATTAAAGGTCTGTCCTGGTCAAGACCGGAAGGGGGAATGTTCCTCTGGGTAAAACTGCCGGAAAACATGGATGCTCTTGAATTGTTTCATAAAGCTGTAGAAAAGAACGTGGCATTCGTTATCGGTTCTGCTTTTCACTTTGACGGGTCAGGTAAAAATACTCTCCGGTTAAATTATTCATATCCGTCCGTTGAACAGATAAAGGAAGGAATCGGCAGGCTTTCAGAATTGATACGGGATATGGCAAAATGATATCAAACCTGTTCAAACATTTTCAGGTAGTACTTTGAATATAAAGATACTGCCGGATTATGTCCCAATACCCGGTCCTTGACTATAAATGTTGATACAGGAGCTTTACAATGTTTAGTAAAAAGAATATCATGACCGATGCACAATCCGACCAGCAGGTTCAGATCGGTTTTTTGGTCATTTAATACAATAGCCTGACCGACAGGATTGCACATGGTCTCCCTTTTATTTTTATCCATTTTTTCAAATCCGAGAGTTTGCTTATCGATTCCGCAGACCT
The DNA here is from genome assembly GCA_042570605.1 of Candidatus Zhuqueibacterota bacterium. Classification (GTDB taxonomy): domain Bacteria; phylum SM23-31; class SM23-31; order JBHPGK01; family JBHPGK01; genus JBHPGK01. Next base: position 18,530 of record JBHPGK010000028.1, on the reverse strand, counting down.
TGCAGCAGACGGATGAGACCTTAAAATGTTTTTTCAATATATTTTCAAGTGTTTCTGCCTCTTTCTCAAGACCCACGCAGAATGCAATTCCGAGATGAGAATATCCCATTTTTTTTGAAAAATATATTATTTCTGTCAGCCTTGGACTTTTCATGTAATATTCTTTTTCAACAACAGATGAAACTTTACCAATATTAATATATTCATTATTGTTTTTGTACTCTTCAAACACTGAATCCCTGATACCTGAACAGTCTATACCAGTGCTCCTGCATTCCTTGTTATTACACTCGGCACATTTCATGTTATTACTCCTTGAATAATTACTGGAATTCTTGTTCAATTCAGGTGCTGTTTCTGCACACTGCTGTATTCAAATGTATTATATCGATGTGTAAATGTCAATCATGAAAAACATCAAATAATGTGATGTTGCAACAATTGTTGTACTTGTCTGTTTAATGTAGTGCATCTGCAACAGACGGTGGTATTATTACGTATACTTTAGAATAGATATCTGACGAGGATTATCTTAAACTTTTTCCAAGATGTTTATTGCATTATAAAGATATTAGCTGTTTATTAAATGAATGAATAAATTTTATACAGGAGGACGTGATGAAAAAACATTTTTTTGTGTTTTTGCTGATCTTTGTATTTTCGACATTTTTGTTTGCATCTGAACCACCGGATGATTTAAATAAAAATGTGAAAAAGAATGAACTGAAATACAATCTGGCAAAAGGAGTTAAATTTACCTTCTCAACTGTTTCTAATACGGATGGTTCTCAGGAAGCGGGTGGACAGGAACAGACCTTTACTACCAAAGGTGAACATGAATATTCTTTTGAGGTTCTTTCTGTCGATGATTCCGGAAATATGAATCTGGAAATGGAATATAAAAAACGTTATACCGAAACACCTACGCCGGAAGGTCCAAAAGCGGATGAACATCCTGATTTTATCGGGAAAAAAGTGAAATTCGTTCTATCTCCTGAAGGCGAACTTTCCGGGTTCACGGGTTTTGAAGAGCTTCCCGGAGGAATGGATAAAAACGGTGAAGTGAATGAAAAAAAGTTTGAATCCTATATCAGGGGAATTATAAATCTGTTTCCCAAAACACCCGGAAAACCTGTTGATATTGGTGAGACCTGGAATTATGAATATAAAAGAAAAAAAGTAACGGGTGAAAATAAGGTCATAGATGTTGCGATAAATTATACTTATAAATTAGTTGAAGAGACTAATATTGAAGTGACTTATAAAAGGTCTGAAAAAGGAGAAGAAGCCAGGTATGGAATGGTAGGTAACGTTGAGATGGAAGGGGAAGGGACACAGACAATTATGTTTGATCAGGACAAAGGGATGTTTTTAAGCCTGAAAGGGACCTCAACCGAAGAGGGAACAGTGGAAATCCCGAGTATGAGTATGGTTATTTCAGTGGCAAATGAAAATACGTATTCAAGAACGGTAAAGTTTAATTGATAAAATTCAATTAATGGTTTATATTATTTTTATGTATAAAAAAGTATTTTAAAAAATTGTCTATAAAGTTCCATATATAGGATCATTAATTGGGAAATTTATAAGATTAAACAAATTAAGAGTATATTTAGATTCTTCACTCACTTCGTTCCGTTCAGAATGACGCTGATGAACTCTTTTAAACGTCATTCTGAGCGATTAGCGAAGAATCTCATTGAATTTTATGTTGTCTTGTCAGCTCTAACTAAAAAATTGGAAATTAATTAATTTACAATAGGAAAAAATTTTAACAGGGGAAAACAAATGAAACTGAAAAAAATACTCATTTTACCGGTTTTATTTTTCGCTTTTTCAGTTCTTGCGCAGAAGATACCGGAAAATGCTTTAAAATCTATCACGTCTCAGGAGTTGTTTGACCATGTAAAGTATCTTGCTTCCGATGAAATGCGGGGCAGGGATACTCCAAGCCCGGAACTGAAAAAATGCGCCGAATATATCGCAAATGAATTCAAGTCCTACGGACTGACCTCTACCTTTAAAAACACGGATTATTTTCAGGTTTTTAACTGTCTAAAGAACAAGCTCGATATGACTGAAACCGGAAACGGATTACCTAATAAGTTTGCAATTATAGATAACGGAAAAAAAGAGGAATTCGTAATAAAATCGGATTTTCTGCCTCATTTTCTTACATCGGACGGTGAAATTACTGCTGAAATAGTCTTTGCCGGTTACGGCATAACTGCACCTGAATACAAATATGATGATTATAAAAACATCGATGTCAAAGGTAAAATCGTATTAGTTATGAGGCGTGAACCCCAGGAAAAAGATTCGACCAGTATTTTTGCAGGAAAAGCCGAAACCAGTTATTCCAAGACGGAATATAAATATAAGAATGCCGTAAATCACGGGGCTGCAGGATTTATGATTGTAAGAGCACCTTCAGAAGCAGGAAGGAGACCGCCCATGATATGGCCCTCATTAATGAGAAGAAGTTCCGGCACTGTTCCATTAACTCTTGATCTGGGAAAAGGTTCGGATATTCCGGCAGTCTTTATACATAAAACCATTGCCGACAGGATAGTACAGAACAGCGGTAAAACCCTTAAACAGATCCAGGCGGAAATTGATAAAGACTTTGTACCCAGGTCATTTGCAGTTACCCAACTAAAGGTTCACATTACATCACAGTTGATAAGGACCAAACTTCCTACACAGAATGTTATTGCTTTTATTGAAGGAAGTGATCCGGTTCTGAAAAATGAAGTTGTGATAATGTGTGCGCATTATGACCATATCGGTGTTAGGAACGATTCAATATATAACGGTGCCGACGATAATGCTTCGGGAACTGCCGGTGTAATGGAACTTGCGGAAGCCTTTTCAAAATGTGAAAAACGGCCAAAAAGAAGCCTGCTGTTTATGGCATTTGCAGGTGAGGAAAAAGGGCTTTTTGGGGCAAGATTTTACGCAGCGAATCCTATGTTCCCCCTTAAAAAGACTGCCGCTGTATTGAACATCGATATGATGGGCAGAAATGATCCGAATGAAATTACCCTGATCGGCACTGAATACAATCCTGACCTGAAAGCAATTTCCGTCAAAGCGAATGAGCAGATCGGTTTAAACCTTGAATTTATTCCGCAGAGCCCTTTTGTCGGAAGTGATCACCAGCCGTTCAGGGACAGGCTTGTACCGGTTTTATGGTATTACAGTAAGGACAGCGGAGATACACATCAGCCGACCGATGATTATTTTAGAATATTACCCGGAAAAATGGAAAAAGTTACAAGGCTGGTGTTTGTCACTGCATGGCTTGCGGCAAATACCGATAAAATGCCGGAAGCACTGCCGTATCAATAGGAAATATTCGGTATTTATATTTATTGTGTCATGGAATTGCTTATGACATCCCGGGGATACTTGAAAATAAAAAATAAAAAATAAAAATGCAAAATTACAAATAAAAATCTAAAATGAAAAAAATTTATCGGAGGACATTTGTAAAACAATTTTTTTCATATAGATAATCAATTTTGTATGTTTCACTTCGAATGTCATTTGAAGATTTTTGAATTTTAATATGTAATTTTAATTTTTGATATTTGATTTTTAATTTTGTGTAGGGGCGATTAACCAATCGCCCTTTACTATATTTTTCCCATATGGTTTCTGGATAATGTGAACAGTGGAACAATGGGTCATGACCCATTGTTCAAACCATCAGTATCCACAGGCGAACGAGAACCACAACTTGCGGTTTTTTGAACCTTGTCTAATCAAAATATTTCCGGAGTAATTCCAGGCTTTTTACATAATCCTCGTGTGTGCCGGTAAATTCCATTGAAATGAAAGGTGCGGCGGTATCTTTTAAATATGAAAAAAAATCGTTGTAATCTATCTTTCCTTTATGCAGGGAGAGATGTTCATCAAATTTTCCAAAATTATTATGAACATGAACATAATAAAGATAATCACCAAGCCTGTCTATCCATTCATTCAGGCTGAGTTCAGAGAACAGGCTGCAGTGCCCTGCATCAAAACATACTTTGAACCGGTCTGAGCCAACCTTATCCAGTACCTCAATTATCAATTCGGGATCCGGTTCCCAGAGATTTTCAATGGCTACGATTATATCTGTACCGCTTATCTCCTTATCAAAGTCTTTCCAGAAATCTACTGCCATCTTTGTCCATCTGTCCCTGAAATCCTTTACTTTGATAAAAGGGATAAAATTAAAATGGAAAATCACGAGTTCCATATTCAGTTTCTCTGCGATCTTTACACTCTGAACATATCTTTGCATGCAGGCTTTTCTAATTAGTGTGTCGGCGCTTGCAGAATAAAGATCATGAAATGCCCCATGCATCGATATCCTGCCGTTAAAGCCTTCAAGACCTGATTTGTATCTATCGATATGCCGGTCTAAATCCCCATTGAGAATATGCGGTTTGGAAAAGGTCTCGATCTCCAGGTTTATTCCATACTCTGTACAGAACTTTAAACCATTGTGCAAATGCTCGTCATTTACCGTTAGGAATATTTTACTCATAATTACAATCCCACATTATTCTTCTTGGAATTTAAGGAATTTGACTGTTCGGATAAAGGCTTTTTTACCTGAATGACTGGTTAACCACAGAGTATACAGAGGCAGTGGTTCATTGGCTCCTCGAATTACAAAAATGACACGCAGAGTTCTTATTTATATTAAAAAAAGTATAGCCGCATGCCCTTCGCTGGAATGACAAATGAATCCTCTGTAGTTTACTATTCAGTATAAAATCCTTTTTTTACTACATGAATTTAACTATATTTTTAAGCACAGTTTTTATTTAACAGGGAGAAATCACTTTTAGAATCAGCAAAATTATGAGAATTGATAATTCATATGGAATATTATTAAACTGTATATTAATAGTACTTGCTGTTTCAATATTTTCGTCGTGCGGTGAAGAAGTTACAGTTTCCCCGTTAAACCATTTTCAGTTACCCGTTTTAAACCGGGATTACACACATTTTGCTGCTTCAACCGATCATGTGGAGGCTGACGGTATTTCGACCTGTACAGTTTCTGTAACTCCGATCAGTAGAGAGCATATACGAATGGGACGCGGTTTAAAAGTAGAATTCTTTTCAACGTATGGAACTTTCACAGGTGATGTTCTATATGATCCAGCCACTTCGACTTATTATCAGACACTTAAACCTGTAAAAGATGAAACAGGGATGGCTCATGTAACTGCCAGAATTGAAGATCAGGCTCTTTATGAAACTGTATCAGTTGAGTTTTACCTCGGGATCTATTTCAGTAATAAAAATCTTGAAAATGTAATTAAAGAAAATCTCGGTAAACCCGGTGAGCCTATTTATCAGGAGGACATAAACGGATTATATGAATTAATGGCAGATGGTGTTGATCTTTCTGATCTCACCGGGATTGGGACCTGTAGCGCACTGAGAAAAATTTCATTTATTAACTGTCAGATCAATAACTTTGGACATCTTTCGGATATGACTCTGCTTAAAACGCTAAACCTGAGTAAAAACCAGATTGTTGACCTGGCTCCTCTGGCTTCTCTCACAGGTTTGGACAGCCTAAATCTATCTGAAAACATTATCAGGGATCTGTCTCCTTTATCCGGTTTAACTAACCTGGAGTATTTGTGTCTTAACTCTAATGTAGTTCAATTTATAAGCCCTTTAAGGAATTTAAGCGGTCTTAAGATTCTGAATTTGAGAGATAATTTTGTCTCTGACATATACATATTAACCTATCTTACCAACCTTGAATACCTGGATCTGGCAGATAATTCTGTTTATTATATTAAAGCCCTTATTGACAATGAGGGATTAGGTAATGGCGACATTATTTACCTTTTTCACAATCCTTTAAATAATGAATCAATAAATTCTTTCATTCCTCTATTGCAGCAGAGGGGAGTTACAGTATATTTTTAGGAATAAAAAACGGCCGTTTTGGTTAACCCTCAATAGTTGTATATAGGATTAGCTGTTACCTTTTTTAGTTTAACTCGTCTTATATATGAACCCGGAATGTTCTTTATATGTAGGAGGAGTTAGATGAAAACGTTTATTTCGTTAACTGTTTTCATGCTGTTATTTGGTGTATGTATTTTATCTGGTCAAAAAGAGCTGTCTGTATTTCCCGAAAGTAATTTCACAAATTTTAAAGTATTAGTTTTAGAGAAAAATAGTATCAAGGATTTTTCACCATTAGGGTCCTTGCTAAGCATGCAATACTTTGATCTGTGCTGCGATTTAATTTAAAAAAAACAATTAATGATTTGCTTCATAAATATATTGAAATTTTTAAGAAGCAGTAAGGAGAGAAAAAAAAAATGGATATAAAATTAAAATTTGTCAAGATATTAATCATTTTGACAACATTTTATTTCTTTTTCTGTGAGACAGAAATAGGAACGTATAAGCCTGTGGAGACCAGTAATTTACCCGTACCTTCACCAACAAGAACAAAAATTTATGTATCGGCTGACCATTTATTTTCAGATGGGACATCCTCATGTATTGTTAGGGTAAAACCTGAAACCCCAAATGGTATAAATATGGGAAGTGGAGTAGAAGTAGAGTTTTCCACAACTCACGGAATGCTTCTTGGAAAAGCCGAGTTTGATTCTGTTGACAGTTACTTTCAAACAATTCAATCGATAAAAGATGAAACAGGAAGGGCTAAAATTCACGCTGTAGTTAATAACGTTGCTGTTTATGATACAGCGTATGTTGAATTTTACCTCGGTATTTACTTTCAAAATAAAAATCTGGAAAACATAATACGGGAACATCTCGGAGGTCATACAGGTCCAATCTACCAGGAAGACCTTGATAAACTGACACAAATTTACGCAGTTGATATTCCTTTAAAAGATATCCCGGAAATTGCAGGCTGCAGAAATTTAGAAAAATTAACATTAATACACTGCCGGATAAAAGACCTGGCTCCACTATCGGATCTAACAAAGCTTGAAATCCTGAATCTTTATGATAATGAAATTACAGATATTTCTGCTCTCAGTTCTCTTTCAAATTTAGACAGTCTTACAGCGGCAGAGAATTATATAGCTGATATTTCTCCAATATCCGGATTAACGGGCTTGATATATTTAAATCTGGCATCAAATAACGTTATTGATGTAAGCCCGCTCAGCAGCCTTGTGAACTTAAATGTACTTTACCTGGAACAGAATAAGGTTATCAGTATTTCTTCATTATCAAACCTGAACAATTTGACATTATTATATCTTCAGGAAAACAATATTGAAATCATTGAAAGTCTGCGAGATTTAAATAACCTTAATAATTTATCGCTCTCTCATAATAATATAATAAGCATAAAACCTCTTGTAGATAATACAGGAATAGGAATTGAAGATTTTATTGATATTCGCGATAACCCGTTAAACAGTGAGTCAATAAACTTTTATATTCCCCAGCTTGAGCAGAGAGGTGTGACAGTATACGTAATTAATGAAAATCTGGAAAATATTATACGAACCGTTTTAGGAATGCCGGAGGGCCCGGTTACTCAGGAAAATTATAATCAAATAACTGAGTTGTATGCATGGGACACAGAAATAATTTATCTTACAGGAATTGAAAAATGCGTTAATTTGAAAAATTTAACTCTGGGAAGATGCAAGTTAATGAATTTAAATCCATTATCAGGTCTGAATAAACTTGAAACACTGACCCTGCAAGACAATAAGATCATAGATATTTCACCGATCAAATCTCTTACAAATTTGGAATACCTTTATCTTTCAAGTAATGAAATTGAAAATATAACACCGCTAAAAGATCTTACAAACCTTAAATCCCTGAATCTCAGTTTTAATAAAATCGTTTCACTGGATGGGATTGAAAATTTAGTTAACCTTTCTCAGTTGTATTTGTTGTTTAATCAAATTACTGACTTGAGCCCTTTAGCCAATCTTATAAATTTGTCCGAGCTCATGCTGAATGTAAATAAAATAAACGATGTCTTCTTTTTAACAAATTTAACAAATCTAAAAATCCTGTCACTTACAAATAATGAAATCGAAAACATCGAACCGTTGTTTAATTTAACAAACCTCGAAAGTTTATCACTTGGTGTAAATAATATTTCTTCAATAAATGGTATAGAAAAACTAATAAATCTTAAAGTATTATCTTTAGGTACAAATGTAATTTCAGATCTTGCTATAATCTCTAATCTAACGAATTTAACGAGCCTCAATCTGAATGAAAGCAATTTAAGTGATATTTTGTTGGTTTCAGAACTAACGAAATTAGAAACATTATGGCTTTCAAATAATAACATAGTGTCATTGGAGGGTATAGAAAACTTACTGAATCTTAAAGATTTATATTTGATTAACAATGACATCGAGGACTTAAAGCCACTTATAGATAATCCGGGTATTCGAAGTGGAGATACTATTTCTTTAATTGGTAACCCATTAAATTATCAATCAATAAATACTTATATTCCACAGCTTATACAGAGAGGTGCAACCGTATCTTATTAATTAACAATATATATGTAAATTTAGACAAAAAATAATTAAGGTGTCTGCATGAAATTCACTAAAATATTGACTATAGCATTAAGCATTTTATTTTTTTCCACATTACAGGCAGAAGAAAAGAAAATTCTTCTGTTCCCTATTGCATCCGCAGCATCTGAATTAGGACCTTCCGGGAAATTCACTGAAATATTAAAAGAAAAACTGACTAAAAGTGAGGTTTTCGATGTGTTTATTGTTAATGATTTCAGATATACATTAAAGAAAATTCAAGACCCGTTAACGGATCTAAAAAATGCCGTTTTTGATCACTGTAAAGATAAAAAGATCCAGTCCGCAATATTCGGGACCATTATTAAAAATGAAAGTTGGTATGAAATAAACGTTTTCTGGTATAATGTGGAACAGAACGATAAAATTACAGAGTTCACCCAAAGGGTATTCAGCGAGGAAAGAATAGAGAACTCAGCAACAAAATGTGCTGTTGACTTTGTTGCAAGGCTTAACAGCATTAAAAGTCTTAGATTTATGGTCAGTTCTGTTTTTATGCCCGGTCTGGGTCAGTTGTTTTTGAAAAATCATATCAAAAGCGCATTGTTTTTCGGTGGAGTGGGTTATTTCTTATACAGATTTGCTTCTGGCGGATCTTACAAATATATTGATGAAGATTCAGAGGTTAAAATTGTTGACATGGGTTCTTTCCAAAAATACTTTTATTTTTTCAAAGATAAAGAGGTTTCATATGAGTTCCTTGAATCCAAAAGCGCCGAATATCAGGATTATAATAAAAGACTGGATAACAAAAAGATGATTTTTCAATTTGCAGCAGCAGCTGTTTATTTGATTAATATCGCAGATATTTTACTTTCTATAAAACAATACAATGACAGAATAAGAATTGAAAAAAAACTGACCATTGATGTTAATCCCTTTAGCAGCAGCCCGGAAATATGTATAAAATACAGTTTCTGAAAAAACTGCATGAAGCATAAATTATTGTCATTAAAAAAAGTCACCATGTCCGGCAACAAGGGATCGGGATTTAAAAAAGTGTGTATAGATTTCTCCTCCAAATTCTTGGAGTCGAAATGATAGTTCCGGGCTTCAAATTCATTTAAAATGGAATTACTGTGGGATCATGAGCAATTCCAAAAAACAAGACTATCGCTGCGGTAGTGATCCGTGACTGCAGAAATTAACCGGACAGTTATGATTTTTCATTGAAAGTCATAAAAATATAATTTACTGCAAGTTTCCTTATGTTTACTGCAAAAATGGATTATTTGATCAAATTAAATGCTATTATTATGAACCCGGAATGTTCTTTAAACAAGTAGGAGGATTTTGATGAAAACGTTTAATCAGTTAATCGTTTTCGTCCTGTTATTAGGCGCATGTTTTATATTTTGTGAAAAAGAATTATCAGTCTCTCCCGAAACCGCCTTAACCTTACCTGTCGTATCAAAAAACCTGTCGGAATTATCTGTCTCTGCCGGCCATTTGGAGGCGAATGGCGAAACAACCTGTATTGTTGAAGTTATACCTTTAAGCAGCTCACAGATCCATATGGGTCGGGGACTGAAAGTAGAATTCTCAACGACACACGGTAAATTTATCGGGAAGGTTGAGTACGATTCTTCAAAAGCAAGTTACAGCCAGACACTTCAGTCAATTGAAGGAGACTGGGGAAGAGCAGTAATTAAAGCTACTGTAGATAAGATGGTGTTGGCTGATTCTGGTGCTGTTGAGTTTTATCAAGGTATCTTCCTTAATAATAAGGTACTGGCAAATATAATTAGAGATAATCTTGGTAAAATACCATTTGAACCGATATATCAGGAAGATATTGACGGTTTAGCAGAAATTTTTGCAGACAGTACTAATTTATTTAACCTTTTCGAAATAGATCTGTGCACAAATTTAAAAAAAATTACTCTTACAAATTGTAAAATTCAAAGAATAGACCCATTATCAAATTTAACAAATCTTGAAGTAATTAATCTTAGTAAAAACAGGATAAACGACATTACATCGCTAAGTACCCAAATTAATCTGGACAGCCTGATTTTAGATGAAAATCCGATCAGAAATATAACTTATTTATCCGGGCTTTCAAGCTTAAACTACCTTTCTTTATATGCAAACGTTGTAACCGACATTTCACCTCTAAGGAATTTGACCGATCTTGTAAAATTGGACCTGCGACAGAATAGTATTGTTGACATTTCAGCTCTTTCTGATCTTATTAATCTGAATTCTCTTCTTTTAACTTCTAATGAAATTATAAGTTTAAAACCCCTGGTTGACAACAGTGGCATAGGAACCGGAGATTTTATATATGTCGGAAGTAATCCCCTGAGTGATGATTCGAAGTACGATTATATTATTCAATTAAGGGATAGAGGTGTTAATGTTTATAATTTTTGCGATAATTTAGAATCCCTAATTAGGGAGAATATTGGTAAGGTTAATGGTGAAATTACTCAGGAAGATTTGAATCAGCTGACGTATCTTGAGACAATTGATGCAGATCTGTCTGATCTTAGCGGGCTTGAGCTATGTATTAATTTAGAAAAAGTATTGTTCCCTCTATGCAATATAAATGATCTGCAGGCTTTTTCATCTTTAACCAGGATTGAATACCTTGATTTGAACGGTAATTATATAACTTCTTTATCACCTTTGGAAAATCTTACTGATCTTAAGTGGCTAAGTGCAGCCCAGAACATAATTGAAGATATCGCTCCTGTGACTAAATTGATAAACCTTGAGTATTTAAATTTGTCCCATAATGCTATTTTACCTATTACAGGAATTGAAAACCTCGTTAACCTTGAAAAATTGTTGCTTGCCGATAATGAAATAATCGACCCATCACCTGTTGAGAATTTGACTGATTTAAAATATCTGTCTCTTGATGATAACAATCTTGGTGAAACTACTCAAAATATATCGACATTCATAAATTTAATCAATCTTGAATATTTATCTCTGGGTGTTACCGGGATTACTTCAATAGCCGGAATAGAGAATTTAATTAACCTGACCAGTCTGAATTTAGGATATAATCAAATCACAGATTTTTCTCCCTTGGAAAGTCTGACAGGTTTAACTGAACTTAATCTGAGCGGCAATCAGATAAATAATATATCATTTTTGTCGATTATTTCTGATCTGGAGTACCTGAATCTCAGGCTGAATAATATTGAAAATATTGAACCTTTATCAACTCTCGTGCATTTGAAGGAGATTGATCTGAGCCTGAACAATATATCATCGATTCAGAGTTTACAGAATTTAACAAACCTTGAAGAGCTTAGAATGAATTCTAATCAGATTGTAGATATAGAGCCCTTAAAAGACCTGGTGAATTTATCGCATATTGATTTGTCGTACAATGGCATTACCGATATCAAACCTCTGGTGGATAATCCGGGTCTCGGAGAAAATGATTCTATTTATCTGTTTGGATGTCCCTTGATTGCCATATCAATTAACACCTACATCCCCATGTTAGTTCAAAGGGGAGCGGGAATTTCATATAGTATAAATTAATGGAAAAATATTGAGGCTACTTAAATTAACTTTGAAAAATAGATGAAATATCAACAATCACTTAAATACCGCAGCTCTGGGATAGAGGAGCTGCGGTTTGTTTTTAATTTACTTTTTGAGTATTTATGAATAGATTAAAAAAGAGGATGAATATGAAACTGTTAAAAATACTGATTTCAGGCATAATTATTCTGAATTTTTCAACATTGTCTGCACAGGAGAAAAAGGTATTCCTTTTCCCAATTGTATCGGAAACATCTGCATCAGAATTGAGTTTCAAGTACACAGACCTGCTGAAGGAAAAATTAATAAAAGCAGGGGCATTTGAAGTTGAGATTATCCGTGATTTTAAATACGAACTTAAAGAAAATGATACCCCATATATATCTGTAAAAAATGCTGTACTCGAAGTATGTCTCCAAAAAAACATACAATCTGCCATTTACGGGTACATTATAAAAAAAGAAAACTGGTATGATCTGAAAGTCTTTTTCCATTCTGTTTCTAATGATGATATCGTCTCGGAGTATTCCGATATTCTTCATAATGAAGCTGGCGTAGAAAGGCTTGCAGTGAACAGCGCTGTAGAATTTGTATCAGATTACCATGCAGTAAAAGGTCTGAGGATATTTGTCGGTTCTGCGTTGATGCCGGGATTGGGTCAATTGTTCATGAAAGACTACCTGAAAAGTGCGCTCTTTTTTGGAGGTATTGGCTATATATTATATAAATATTCCAAGGCAGGTTCGCCTAAATCCCTGGAAAATGATGCTGAGATAAGAGTCGTTGAATCAAATTCAATAAGAAAATATATCTACCTGTTCAAGGGAGAAGAGGTCTCTTATGAATTTCTCAAGTCCCTGCCGTCAGAATATCATAAATACAATCAGGAATTGAGCGGCAGAAAAACAAATTATCAGCTTGCCGCTGCCGCAGTCTACCTGCTGAATATTTTTGATATATTAAGATCAATTAAAAGCTATAACGACAGGCAGAGGCTTAGAAACAGATTGACATTTGATGCAGGTGGTTTTGGAGAAAATCCCAGGATAAGCCTTGTATACTCATTTTAAATTTTTTATTGTCATTCCCTTGAAAATGGGTGTGCCTCAAATCTTTTTAAGTACCCTGAATCAGAACTGTCATTGCGAGGTAGCGAAGCAACAGCCCGCCTGTCCCGCAGAATGCGGTGGTCCCGGTTTACAGGGAAAGCAATCTCACTGCTAACTTGCTGTTATGTAAGAGGATAGGAGATTACGACGGTCGTCCCTATCCCGATAAATCGGGACGAGACTCCCTCGTCCCGCCTGGGCAGGATCCGCCTCTGGAGTATAATGACTGCCCATAGTTTGTTTTTTTGGAAAACCAAGTCGAGCCAAACGTACGAAAACAAGTGTGTTATTCCCGCCTGTCCCGCCATCGGCGGTGGTGAAAATGGGAATCTCATGGCATGATGGACACTTAATTATAAGATTCCCGCGTGTCCGCCTCGGGCGTGGATTACACGGGAATGACACAAGTGAGTTCTGGTCTTATTTTATAATCGCGATTCCGGAACTTAAGGTTCCGATATTATGTTCTTTAATTATGTATTTGAGCCTGATAATTTCAGAGGAGGTTTGTTTTTGACGATATATTATTTAAGACTGAATCTAAAAAAAATAAATCCACGTTTTGAAAAACATATTACGGTGCTATGTAACGAATTTAAAAATCTTGAATATGCTTGAGAAATTTAGTAATTTAATACTACGGCTATTTATTGAAGTTGATTTTAGCAGAATTGAAACGATGAATGCTTAATATCTTTTAAAGGTGATATCATGAAAAATAATTTTTCCCAGAAAGTCCAGATGGTAATTCAGTTTTCCCGGGAAGAGGCTTTGCGTCTGGGGCATGATTATATAGGTTCAGAACACCTTCTTTTGGGAATAATCAAGCAGGCTGAAAGCCTTGCTATTGATCTATTGAGAAATTTAGGTGTTGACCTGGATGAACTGAAAAGATCTGTTGAAGATGCAGTTAAGACGAGCAATGAAACGGTTATCGGTTACCTTCCGCTTACTAAAAGAGCAGAAAAAATATTAAAAATAACATATGTGGAAGCAAAAAATTTCAAACAGGAAGTTATTGGGACTGAACATCTGCTCCTTTCTCTTGTCAAAGAGCGTGAAGGAGTTGCAAGCCAGGTTCTTGCCAGTTTTGATATAGATTATGAAAAAGTGAGAAAGGAATACGAAAATATTATTAAGGGTAAAGTTTCCCCAAAAACCGGTGAGAAGCCGAAAAAGACAAAAACACCGGCTCTTGATCATTTCGGCAGAGACCTTACACAACTTGCCAGGATTGGGAAACTTGATCCGATTATCGGCAGAACAGATGAAATTAACAGGGTTGCCCAGATACTCAGCCGGCGTAAGAAAAATAACCCGGTCCTTATTGGAGAGCCCGGTGTCGGTAAAACTGCAATAGCAGAAGGCCTGGCATTGAGAATTATTCAGAAACAGGTCTCAAGGGTTCTGCATGATAAGCGTGTTGTAACACTTGACCTGGGTGCAATTGTTGCCGGAACCAAGTACCGCGGTCAGTTCGAAGAACGAATGAAAGCGATAATGAATGAACTTGAAAAAAACAGTAACATTATTCTTTTTATAGATGAACTTCATACGATTATTGGTGCAGGGGGTGCTTCAGGTTCTCTTGATGCTTCAAATATGTTTAAACCGGCACTCGCAAGGGGTGACCTTCAGTGTATTGGAGCTACTACCTATGACGAGTACCGCCAGCATATAGAAAAGGACGGTGCCCTCGAAAGAAGATTTCAGAAAATTGTAGTCGACGCCCCCTCTACAGAGGAGACCATCGAAATACTTAAAGGATTAAAAAGCCGGTATGAGGAGCATCACAAGGTCAGATATACTGATGAAGCGATCCTTTCGTCTGTTCATCTTAGCGACAGGTATATTTCCGACCGCTTCCAGCCTGATAAGTCACTTGATGTTCTCGATGAAACAGGTTCCAGAGTTCATTTGAATAACGTTGTTGTGCCGGAACATATTCTTGAGCTGGAAAAAGAAATTGAAAATATTAAAGTTAAAAAGGAAAAATCGGTGGAGGAACAGGCTTTTGAACTTGCAGCCGATTTGAGGGATGTTGAAAGAAAAGCAAAGGAAAAGCTCGAGGACTCTATCGATTCATGGGAAAAAACGGAAGACCGGAAAGTTGTGGACGTGGATGCGGATGAAATTGCGGATGTTGTTGCAATGATGACCGGTATACCGGTCAGGAAAATTGTTCAGTCAGAATCCGATAAACTCCTTAAAATGGAAAATGAACTGAAGAAAAATGTTATCGGTCAGGATAAAGCTGTTGAAACTCTGAGCAAAGCTATTCAGAGAACAAGAGCCGGACTAAAAGATCCAAATAAACCTATCGGTTCATTTATGTTCCTTGGGCCCTCAGGAGTAGGCAAAACATGGCTTGCAAAAGTCCTGGCTAAATATCTTTTCGGTTCTGAGGATTCTCTGATAAGGGTGGACATGTCCGAATTCATGGAAAAATTCTCCAGTTCGAGATTGACAGGTGCCCCTCCGGGATATGTCGGATATGAAGAAGGCGGTCAGTTAACCGAAAAAGTGAGGCGAAAACCCTATTCGGTTGTACTGCTTGATGAAATTGAAAAAGCCCATCCCGATACGTTCAATATGCTTCTGCAGGTATTCGATGACGGGATACTGACTGACGGTCTCGGCAGGCGTGTTGATTTCAAAAATACCATTCTAATAATGACCTCCAATGTTGGTAGCAGGGATATTAATAAAGGCGTTAATTTCGGCTTTTCATCCTCAGGCGGAAGTATATCCTACGATAAGATGAAAGAGAGAATACTTGAAAATGTGAAGAAACTCTTCAATCCGGAATTTTTGAACCGTATAGATGATATGATAGTTTTCCGGCCGCTTGACCAGAAGGATATGGGTAAGATAGTTGAACTGGTTCTCGAAGAAGTTTCACTGAAGATCAAGGATAAGATCAAGTCAATCAGCCTGACAAAAGGTGCAAAAGAATTTATCAGTGAGCAGGGATTTGACCCGGTTTATGGTGCAAGGCCTTTAAGAAGGGCGATCCAGAAAAATGTTGAGGACCCTATTGCCGAAGAAATACTCAAGGGCAAGATCAATGAAAATGCTATTATAAAATTCAACCTGAAAGGTGGAAAAATATCTATATCCGAAACTTTGGAGGAAAAAGTAAACGGTGAAAAAATATAGATATTTTGTATATATAAATCTTTAATAAGCCCTGAAGTTTTTCAGGGCTTTTTTATTGTTAAAATTGGCTTTAAACAGGAAGTTAGGTTCGGAATTTCGTAAATGCAATCTTAGTTTTCAGGTTTCCTCCTTCAAAACAAAGATTATGGCTGGTCAGAGTAAAGAAGCAGCATGCTGCGTCGCTACATTAAAAAAAAAATAGTAGGGGCGTGGCGCAGCAATAAAAACCTTCCAGGTTTTCAACAGCTGGAAGGTTTAAAAAGTCTCTAATATATTTGATGTGCTATTCCAAATCTACTTTAAATTATTACCGCAGTTCCTTTTCTATAATTTCTATCCTCTCCGGCAGGTGTTTTATAAGATAAGTATATTTATATTCCGGATCTGTAATATTCCGGTAAACATCAAGTGCTTTTATATAAGCATCTAAAGCCTTTTTTAAATTCGCTCCCCTCTCTTTTATAGCGGCAAGTGTTTCATATGTCAGGCCAAGCAGGTTCAAATTTAATGCGTAATTATCTGTAAGTGTTTCCGTATCGTGAAATCTTATTGATTCTTGAAAAGATTCTGCCGACTTTAAAAGGTTTTCTTCCCTGTCTTCGATTCTTGAGAGCTGAAAGTATACTATTCCCATTCTGTTGTGGGTATCTTTGTATCTGCCCGGATACATGGCGGCATTAAATATTTTAAGGGATTCCATGAAATATTCAATAGCTTTATTTTTCGATTTGATGTCATCTTTTCCGGAGAGAAATCCGTATGCATATCCAAGATTATATAAGGTTAATCCTTTTTGATCTGATGGTGTTTTATTATCAGAGTATTTTAATGCTTCAGAATATGCATTTACCACTCTGTTTAATTTTTCTTTCTGATTTTCAGCTTTTTGAAATAAATATGCATTTCCCAGGCTAAAATGAAGTAATCTGTATATTGAAGTATTCTCTTCAGGTTTTATTTGTTTCTGTACTTCGTTAAAGATTCGGATCGATTTATCCAGGTATTCCGGATCATAGCTGACCATGAACAATTTCAGATTAAAGTCTCCTTCCTTATATTTCAAATTCCCGATCAGTGTTTCATCTTTCCCGCGAGGCTTATCTTTAGATGTTGATTTGAGCGTTTCCAGAGCTTTCTGATATCTTTCGAATGCTTTCTGGTTAATGATCTCGCCTTTAACCTCTTTTCCCGCTGCTAATTTGTTCTCTGATGCAGCAAACAGACTATCAGTATATGCAGATAATTTTTGAGCTGCTGCTTCATCATATGTATTTGAATTGCCAATTACTGTGGGCAGGTAATATATACATACCATTGCTAAAAGTATAAAAACAACTCCTGCTGTGATCCTTACAAACCGCTTTCCTTTAAAATTCTTTTCCATTTATCCCTCTTTCGATATATTTTCTTCTAATTCTTTTAACGATGCTAAGAGCCATTTCATATCATTTTTAATGAGATTTTTCGTTTGTTCATCTATTGAATATATATCCAGTATTTTCTGATATAAATTATATGCGATTTTATATGAACTTATCGTTTTTTTAAGGTATTGTACCTCATTTGTTACAGTCCAGAGCATAAAATTGCAGACGCCGATCTGCCTGTTTATTCTTGCATAAAGCATAGGGCGTTTCTCGATGATCTTAGGATCAAGGCCTTCTTCATATGTGACAAGGGCTTTAGTTATCTTTTCAATTCTATTTTTCTTTGAAACACCTTTATCCCTATGAACATCAAAAGCAAATTTGTATAGAATTTTTCCTATTTCAAACTTTATTTCGGATAAGTATTCGGAGTATAAACCTTAATAGCCTCTTTATAATGAATGATAGCTTCTTCTAATTTAACTCGAGGATGTAGAAAAAAAGCTAAACCAAGCCTGTAATGTATATCGGCGTATTTTTTTTGCTCTTTTTCCTGGCTTATAAACTTTAGTGCTTCTTCATAAAATGGCAGACACTCTATAATTCTTCCTCCTGTGAAATATGCATTGCCAATATCATAATTGATCTGTGCATATTTTACAGGATTTGTTTCTTCCTCTACAAATTGAAGCGCTTCTTTCATCGAAATGATCGCCTTATTCAGTAATTCCTTATGTTTCCTGTCTCCTGCTTTATAAAGCTTATAACTGTATAGCCCTTCCATATGTTTCAAGTAACCATAG
>JBHPGK010000027.1:0-23270 GCA_042570605.1 Candidatus Zhuqueibacterota bacterium | reverse complement strand
GAAAAACAGTCAGAGAAAATCCCGATAGTTTTATAGCAGTTGTTTTTTTCTTTGCAGTTTTCTTTTCCTTTTTTTCCTCTGCTTTTTCATCCTTTTCAGGTTTATCTTCTTTTTCTTCAGATTTTTTTACAGTCTTTTTAGCGGTCTTCTTTTTAGTTGTCTTTTTAGGTTCATCTTTCTTCTCCGCCTCTACAGGTTCTTCAACGGTTTCTTCAGGTTTCTCATCAGTTTCCACCTTTTTTTCCTTCGGTTCAACTTTTTTCTCTTTTTTCTCTTTTTTCTTCTTTGGCTCCTCTTCCGGTTCTTTTTCAACAGCCTTTGATGCTTTTTCTTTTAACTGCTTCAGTTCACCCAGAGTTTCCAGTTCCTTTTTCTGCTTATTGAGAAATTCCTGCACCTCTGCGTTTTCCTGCTCTTTAATAAATGCAGAATGAGAAAGAACTATCTTTTTGCTTGCCTTTTCAAATTCAATGATCTTCAGGTTAACTTTATCACCAGGTTTAAAAGTTTCAGTAAGTTTACCGTCTTTAAGATCAATTTGAGAAGTTGGAACAAATCCTTCAACATTCAGCGGAAGATTTACAATTATACCTTTATCCATTACCCGTACTATTTCTGAATCAGTATAAGCGCCAACGCTATATTCCTTCTCGAATTTATCCCAGGGATTTTCATCTATCTGTTTATGTCCAAGTGAAATTTTCCGTTCTTCTCTGGAAATATCCATAACAACGACATTGATCTGGTCCCCTTTTTTGACAACTTCTCCGGGATGCCTGATCTTTTTGGTCCATGAAAGATCTGAAATATGAACAAGCCCGTCAATTCCCTCTTCAAGTTCGACAAACACACCAAAATTTGTTATGTTTCTTACAATACCTTCATGTTTTGCTCCAACCGGGTATTTCTTTTCAACTAAATCCCACGGATCAGGTTCGTTCTGTTTTAAACCTAAGGATATTTTTCTTTCTGCCTTTTCGATGCTTAAAATCGTGGCTTCCACCTCATCTCCAAGAGAGAGTACTTTGGAAGGATGTTTAATATGCTCAGTCCATGACATTTCAGAAATATGAATAAGCCCTTCGATCCCTTTCTCTATCTCAACAAAAGCGCCATAATCAGTCAGACTAACTACTTTACCTTTTACTTTTGAACCGACGGGATATTTCGATTCAATATCTTCCCAGGGATGCGGCAGCATTTGTTTTAAACCGAGTGAGATCCTCTCTTTGTTCTCATCAAAATCAAGTATCATTACATTGATCTTCTGGTCAAACTGGACAACCTCCGATGGATGATTTACCCTGCCCCATGAAAGATCAGTTATATGGAGTAATCCGTCAACACCGCCCAGGTCAATAAAGACACCGAAGTCCGTTATGTTCTTAACAACGCCTTCCCTGATCTGACCCTTTTCCAGTTCTTCAATAATTTTGCCTCTCTGTTCCTTCAGTCCTTCTTCAATAATAACCCTGCGAGAAACAACAATATTCTTCCTGAGTTCATTAACTTTTACGATCTTGAATTCCATCTCTTTACTGATTAAAGCATCAAAATCTCTGATCGGTTTAACATCTATCTGGGAACCGGGCAGAAAAGCATCTATCCCCATTAGATCAACGACCATCCCGCCTTTAATTCTTCTAAGACATTTTCCCAGAAAAACGGTATCATTTTCATACATTTCCATTATTTTCTGCCAGGTCCGTGTGAAATCCGCTTTCTTCTTGGAAAGGACCATCTGCCCGTCTTTATCTTCAATATTATCCAGATAAACTTCAATCTCATCACCGATATGAAGTTCTTCAGTTGAATCAAATTCATCTACCGGGATTGTGCCTTCAGATTTAAATCCTATATCAACTACAATTTCCTTATCATCAATGGTGATAATCTTGCCCTGTAATATCTCGCCCTCTTTAAATTCGGAAATTGTCTGGTCGTATAACTTCGTAAGGACGTCTCTTTCTTCTTCGGAATACTCTTCCTCTTCCTTGACATCTTCAAGTTTCTTATAATGGGCTTTATCTACCTTAAATCCTGCTGCTGTCTTTATTTCGGTTTCTTCAGTCTCTTTTTTCCCGTCTTTTTCTTCTTCTTCTTTATCCTTTTTTTCCGCTTTTTTCTTTTTCTCGTCTTTTTCCTGTGTATCCACTTTCTCCTCTTCAGAAACTTCCTCAGCCTTCTCTTCCCTCTTCAAGTCTTTATCTTTTTCTATATCGGGTTTCTTTTCCTCAACTGCTATATTTTCATCTTCAGCCTGTTCCTCAGTTTTTTCTTCTTCTACTTCAGTTTCCGGTATTTCTTCTTTTTCTTCTCCAGACACCTCTGCATCTTCAGCTTTTTCCTCATCATCTGGTTTAACATCTTCCACCGGTTTTTCTTCTTCTGCCGGTTTAACTTCTTCTACCGGTTTTTCTTCTTTACCAGTTTCTTCAGTCTTTTGGACTTCTTCTGGTTCTTGATTTTGTTTAATTTCTTCACTGTTCGGCATGTTTCTACCTCCAAGTCTCTTTTACTCGAAACCTTCCCCTCTCAACAGGAATTATTTGGTTTAAGGTTAATGGTTTCAGTTAATTACGGTTAAATGTTAATGGTTAATTGTTAATTTATTTATTAAATACTGTCTAATTCTTTCCATAAGCCATTTAGGAGTAGATGCACTCCCAGTAATACCGATATAATTTGAGCCATCCAACCAGTTTAAGTCGATATCACCCTCACTCTCAATATGATAGGTCTCACTTTTTAAAGTTTTGCAATACTCTACCAGCGCTTTGGTATTCGAACTGTTTTTTCCACCCACAAAAAGAAGCGTATTGACCTGTTTTAAGAATTCCTTTATTTTTACTTTTCTGTTTAGTACTGCTTTACAAATTGTTTTATTAATATCTAATTTATTGAACTTCTCTAGTAATTCATCAGATATTGAATCAAACAATTCTTCAGAAATAGTAGTCTGAGCAAAAAGTGCACTCTTTTTTGAGAAATCAATATCACCTATTTCATCAACGTTAAGAATTACCCTCGCAGTTCCTTCGGTTCTATCCAGCAGTCCAATAACTTCCGGGTGGTGCTTTTTACCGACAATTATTATCTGGTAGCCCTCCCTGTAAGCATTTTCAATTTTTTTCTGTAACCTGGCAACAATACTGCATGTTCCATCGATAATATTAAATCCCATTTTTTTTGCCTGCTCAAAATATTTCCATTTTTCACCATGAGCCCGGGTAATTAAAACACTGTCTTTAAATTTCTCCTTCAAATCCTCATCTATATCTTTATGATCAATAATTTTAAGCCCGTTTTTTTCGAGCCGTTCAATCTCCTGAGGATTATGAATTAATTCGCAAAGTGAAAGAACATTATTATTTGTTTCTAATTCATTTTCAGCAATTTTAATAGTTTTTTTTACACCACCGCAGAATCCGGCATGTTTATCAATTATTATTTTCAATTTTCGATAGAATCTTTAAGTTTTTTTACTTCATGTCCGGTCAGATGTCTCCAGCTTCCTTCAACCAGGTCGCTCAACCTGAGACCGCCAAACTGAACTCTTTTCAAACCGACAACCTTATAATCAAAAGCTGCGAACATCCGCCGTATCTGTCTCTTTCTTCCTTCAAATATCTGAATTTCCATAACATTTCTTTTACCGTTTGTGCTGCTGATTCTGCCTTTGCCTTTAACTTTCTCTGTCTTGCTGATCCAAATACCGTTTTCCATCTTCTGGAGTATACTTTGTTCAACCGGTTTATCTAAAATCACTTCATACTTCTTAATACACTGAAATTTCGGATGGGTCATTTTATATGTAAGGTCACCATCATTAGTTAAGATCAAAAGACCGGTAGAATCCTTATCAAGCCTTCCCATTGGAAAGATCTTTTCGTCAGATTTAACCAGATCAATAACTGTTCCCCGGTTCTTTTCATCCGAAACTGTAGTAACATAGCCTGCCGGTTTGTTTAGCATTATGTATATTTTCTGTTCATTAAGACTCACATATTTCCCTTCAAACTCAACCTTATCATTTTCGAGATCAACGCTAAACCACGGTTCTCTAATAACATTACCATTTATTTTAATTTTTCCTGACTTTATTAAAATGTCACTCTTCCTTCTCGAAGCTATCCCCGCTTCCGATAGAAATTTGTTCAACTTTGTCTGTTTCATCTTCCTGCTCTTTTGTAATTATTTCTTCCATTTTAGGTAAGTCCTCAAGACTCTCCAATCCTAAATATCTCACTAATTCGTCTGTTGTCTTATAGATCAGCGGCCTTCCGGGCGTCTTACTTCTTCCCGAGATAGCAATTAGTTCCCTTTCAAGCAGACTCTGCAGTACACCCACACTGTCTACACCACGGATTCTGTCAATATCTACACGGGTTACAGGTTCTTTATATGCAACTATAGCCAGTGTTTCCAGGGCTGCTGTCGACAGGCGTCCTTTTCGCCTGCCCTTAAAAAGAAGCTGTATCCATTTGGAGAACTCATCCTTTGTTACAAACTGGTATCCGCCCGCTATTTTTACCAGATGGAATGATCTGTCCATTTCCTCATATTCTTTCATTAACAGTTCAATAATATCTTCTGCATCCTTTTTAATCCTTATACCGGATATATCCATAATTTTATTTATGGACAATGGTACGTCAGACGCAAATATTATCGATTCGACAATTTTCTTTAATGCTTTATCCACTAAAACATTTCCTCACTGTTCTCAAACATATCACCCTTTTTAAGCCATAAATTCTTGTAAGGTTTGCTCTGGTTTAATATAATTGCCCTTAATTTTGCAAGTTCAAGGATCGCTAAAAATGTAACTACAACAAAAACTTTATTTGTTAAATCATCAAACATATCCAGGAAAGTCACTTTTTGCTTATTTTTAATGACATTTAACACAAACTTTATCTGTTCATTAAGAGAATACTCAAGACGGTTATATTCCAGAAAAAGTTCAGTACTTTCCCTGTCGATCACCTGTTTGTATGCCTTAGCCAGAACATAAATATTCAATTCCTTCTCATCAGGTTCAAATTCCTGCTCCCTTTTAATAAAACCGAAATACTCCCTTTTAAAAACTTTTCTCTGGTTTTCTTCCATTTCCCTTATTTGCCCGACAACACCCTTGATCTTTCTGTACTCAAGTAAATTAATCAGTTCCATTCTCGGATCTTCAAAATCTTCATCTTCCTCATCAAGAATTGGAAGCAGTAATCTTGCCTTAATGCTCATTAAAAGAGATGCGAAATATATAAAATCACCCGCTACTTCAATATCAAGTTTTTTCAAAAGTTCAATATATTCCAGAAACTGTTTTAAAATAAATGAGATTGGAATGTCATAAATATTGATCTCATCCTTTTTTATCAAAAACCACAAAAGGTCAATCGGACCTTCAAATATCTGCAATTTTATTTTATAACCCTTTGTTACCATAATTTCATTGCTTTGCGTGTATCAGCCATGGTATCCTGCGCAATTATCCCTGCTTTTTTTGCGCCTTCTGCGAGTATGCTTTTTATATCATCCAAATGATTAAGATAATATTCCCTGTTTTTTCGGAAAGGTTCAAGACGCTCAACCATTTTCTCACAGATCATTTTTTTATGTTCAACGCAACCCAGAGTTCCTTTTCTGCAGCCTTCAGCCATCTCCTCTTCCCTCTCAGTATCAAAATATTTTTGATAGGTCTGGATAAGACATTTATCAGGATCACCGGGATCATTTTTTCTGACTTTTTGTGGATCTGTGAAAGCTTTTCTAAGCTTTTCCCATAATTCACCGGGATCTTCGGTGAGTAAAATCGTATTATTAAGGGATTTTGACATTCTTTTGCCGTCAGTCCCGGGCATTCTTGCAAATTCTGTGATCAAGCCTTTAGGGATTGGGAAAACATCTCCGTACGTATCATTAAATTTCCTTGCGATCTCTCTTGTTATTTCTATATGCGGAAGCTGATCTTCACCGACCGGAACAACATTTGCCTTATATAGTAAAATATCAGCAGCCTGAAGAACAGGGTACCCAAGATGTCCGTAACTGACCCTGTCTTCCATATTGAGATCCCTGATCTGCTCTTTTAATGTAGGATTTCTTTCAAGCCTTGCGACAGTAATAACCATTGAAAACAGCAGATGCAGTTCTGCATGTTCTTTTACCGCACTTTGAACAAACATCGGACTTTTTTCCGGATTTATTCCTGCACCGATCCAGTCTATTACCACATCGATTATCATATCAGGGATCTGATCACTGTTTTGATAATCAGTCGTCAGCACATGCCAGTCGGCTACAAGATGATAATTTTCATATTCATCCTGAAGTTTAACCCAGTTTTCCAAAGGTCCTGTATAATTGCCAAGGTGCAGTCTCCCTGAAGGACGCATCCCGCTTAATATTCTGCCCTTTTTACCCAAACAAATTCTCCTCTAACATAGGAACAAATACGGTTTCCATTTATCATCAACAATTCCGATAAAATTATGAAAAAAACTTAAATAATTTGGTGCTCTTGGAACCTTGATCAATTTCAAATTCGCCATTTCCGGTGTCCTGTTACCTTTTTTACCATTGCATTTCACACAGGCACACACAAGATTTTCCCATTCGTCCTTTCCGCCCATATCTCTCGGGATAATATGATCGATCGTCAGGGGCAAATGCTGCTTGCCGCAGTACTGACATGTAAAATTGTCCCTTCTTAAAATATTCTTTTTATTCAAAATCACTTTTTTTCTATTGTTCTTTACATAAATGAACACTCTTACAACACTGGGACACGGAAAACTGCTGTTAACTGAACGCAGCAGATAGTCTCTTTTTTCCACTAATTCGGCTTTTCCCATAAAAACCAGTACTACTGCTCTTTTCCACGTACAAACATTCAAAGGTTCAAAATTCTGATTTAAAACGAGTACACTACTGTTCATACACAGTGTCCCAAAATAATTCAAACGTTAAATTTAACAATAATTTATACTCAAAGTCAAGTTTTTTATACTTGCCATTTCAATGCATTTCCCAACACCTTTACCTGATAATTCATTGTTAATTAAGGAACATACCTACTTAATCTACCGTAGAATCATAATAGAACCAAAATAAATCAAGAAAAATATCAGATTATATTCATGTTCTTTTATTACTATTCTTTGTGATTTAATTTAATACCTTGATTTTTTTTTAATTACATAATAAATTAAGTTTTAATTTAACAAAAAACAAATATGCTTATAATACCGAGATACCTGACAAGATCATTAATTGGCCCATATCTTTTTGCCCTGTTTACAATAATCTTCATTTTTCTGACCAATGTACTCATTCAGGATCTTCATAGGTTTCTGGGAAGAGGATTAAGTGCCTGGCAGATATTTGAATATCTTGGACTGAGTCTTGGCTGGATAATAGCACTTGCAGGGCCTATGTCTCTGTTAGTTGCAATAATGATGGTTTTTGGAAAGTTATCCCAGGATAATGAATACACCGCTTTAAGAGCCTGCGGATACAGCTTGTATAAAATAATGTTCCATCTTACCATTGTAGCCGGCATTATTTTTTACCTTAATTTTATTTTCGGAGACAGGATACTGCCTGAAATGAATCATAAACTGAGAATGCTGACCCAGGATATACGCAGAAAGAAACCGACAATCTCCTTTTCAGAAGGAATATTCTCAGACTCTGAAAACGGCATCCCGGGTTACCGCATCATGTTCAGAAAAATAAGTAAAAATTCCGGCGATGTAAAAGGCGTTCTTATTTATGATAATTCGCAAAATAAAATCATCAAAGACAGAGATAAAAACAGGCAGCAATTATTAAGGATCATCACTGCAGAGCGCGGAAATGTAAAATTTGATTATGCAAGAAATAAAATTGTATTAGACCTTTTCAACGGTGAGATACATGAAGCGAATAAACTCACATTCGAAGAATATAAAAGACATGATTTTGAACAACTGCGCGAGAGCATCAATGTACCCAACCTTTCTCTCGTCCGTACACAGGAGGGTATGAGGTCAGACAGAGAAATGAACTCAAAAATGATGCGGGATTATATTAATGAACAGAGAAATGAATTAATCGAGTCCGATTTGACATTAAAAAAAGAACTCGAAAATGAATACAAGAGAGGATTCAAACAAGTATCATTCCTGAAAAAGTTAAGAGAAAAACAGGAAAACATGTCATATACAGAAATTGAAAAACAAATACAAAAAGCAAGAAACCGGATATTTGTTCAAAATGCAGCAATTTCAGCTAAAAACATTGCAATAAATAAAGTTAATAAATTAAATTGGAACGTATCGAACAAGATAAACAGGAATGCTATGATTGATTCTTATATTGTTGAAATATACAAAAAATATTCCATACCGGCATCCTGCTTTGTATTTGTCCTAATCGGTATTCCGCTCGGTTTAATGGCAAGAAGCGGCAAGATCGGGGTCAGCGGCGGTATCAGCCTGATATTCTTTCTTATTTACTGGTCATTTCTTATAGCAGGGGAAGAATTGGTGGACGCAGGGCATCTCGGACCTTTTTGGGCAATGTGGGCTCCAAATATTTTGGTTGGCTCATTCGGTATGATTCTGATGTTTAAGACGGCAAAAGAAGCGGTTTTCCTGGATTTTGGTAAACTGAAAGTTCTAATTCCAAAAAGATTCAGGTAAAATAAAGCATGAAAAAGATTGACAGGTATATTTCCTCTATTTTTATCCAGATATTGATATTTTCAGTTATTTCCTTCATTCTCATTTTTGTAATTGTAGACCTCATTTCGAACATCGATAAATTTTTAAACAAGAATGTTCCTTTGGTGATCGTGGTAAAATATTATATTTTTTACCTGCCGTATATTTTAGTTTTAATATTACCTGCTGCAGTTTTAATAGCAAGTCTGTTCTCAGTAGGACAACTTGCCCGGAGAAATGAACTGGTCGCATTTAAAGCGTCAGGTGTGAGCCTGTACAGGATCACTGCGCCTTTGCTGACCGTTGCTTTTATTGTCAGTGTTTTTTCACTTTTATTTACAGAATATGTAGTGCCTGTGACATCGGGAAAAAAACTGGACATTGACAGAAAATATATCCGCCAGGTTTCAGAAGCCAGAATAACCCAGTCAAGAAATTTGTACTTCGAAGATATTGAAAACAGATTCGTAACTATTCAGTATTATGATGGGGCAAGAAAAAAAGCTACCTCTGTAAATATTACTTACCAGGACAATGAAACAATTAAAAACATAATCCAGGCAAAAAAAATGATCTGGCAGGACAGTCTATGGATATTAAACGAAGTTTCAGTAAGGTCATTTATAAATGGCGTGGAAGAAATGAATGAATTTTCTTCGCTGCCAATGGAGGACTTCAGCTTTAACCCGGATGACCTGCTCGACATATGGTTAAAACCTGAGGAAATGAACTTTTTTCAGTTAAAAAGATTTATAGAACGGCGCAGAGAACTGGGGGTAGATGTCCGGGTATGGTTAGTGGAACTAATGCTGAAAATTTCATTCCCGTTTGCTAATTTTATAATTGTACTATTTGGGGTACCGCTGGTTTCCAAAGGCACAAGGAGCGGAGGAGCAATCGGTTTTGGTATTGCTCTGGTCATCTGCTTCTTCTTTTTCGGGACTGTCAGGATTGGACAATATCTGGGAAGAGCAGATATGATGAATCCGGTTTTATCTGCATGGATAGGCAACATTATTTTTGCCACAATCGGACTATTCCTGCTCTTCAAATCAAGAAAATGATCAGGAGTTCCCCCGAAATTTAGCAATAAGTTTCCGTAACTAATTGATATATAAAAAGATAAAAAAAATGTATGTGGAATTATAATTTTCTCATTGTCCCGTCAGGGACAAAATATTTATAGCAAAAAGAATTAACAAACACACTACAAAGTCCCGTAGGGACGATATGTTCGATTAAATCAATATGTTAAACATAAGATCAAAACTTTATATCTCGTCCCTACGGGACTTTGTAAATTAGGGATTATTACTTAGCTATAAATATCTCGTCCCTACGGGACTTTAATTTATATGGATTGTAAGTGCCAATATCAAAGGGATGGCTAAGTCATTAATATGCTTTCAACATACGTATCTAACAGCTCAATTAAATGGCGTTTTTCTAATAAGTTAGTCGATATGTCAACTTATAACCATTATATATTTCAATAATTTATTCTTAGGGAAAATTTCGGGGGAACTTCTCAAGAAAATGATCACTCTTGATATACAAGTCACTGTTTTTTTGAAACTTTCAAAACATTTCTCTTTCTCCAAAAGTATTCTATACAGCAAATGAAGCTGTTTTCTTCGATTTCAGTAAATTGAGAAAGCTCATACCCAAAAGATTCAAGTAGAATGAAGAAAATCGATATATACATTGTCTCCTTATTTCTTCGGATATTAATATTTTCGTTATTGTCATTTATGGTTATTTTTCTAATATTTGCTATTAGAGGGAATCTGGGAAATCTCCTGAACAACGATGTTCCGTTTCCGGTGGTGGTCAAGTACATTGTTTTCTATATTCCGAACATAATTGTATTGGTACTGCCCGCTTCAGTCCTAATAGCAAGCCTCTTTTCAATAGGTCACTTGTCAAAGAGGAATGAGATTGCTGCTCTAAGAGCATCCGGTATCAGCCTGTACAGAATTATGCTTCCGTTAATCACAGCGGCTTTTATTATTAGTATTTTCTCTCTTGTTTTTATAGAAATAATTGTACCTGTCACCTCAAGAAAGAAACTGGATATTTACAGGAAGTATATAAGGAAACTTTCAGCAAATACTTTATCACAAACCAGGGAAATTTATTTTAAAGATACTGAAAACAGAGTTGTAACTATACAGTTTTATAGTAGAAAAACGATGATGGGACACCAGGTGAATTTTACTTATCGGGATAACGACATGATTACGAAAATTGTTCAGGCAAAAACCATAGTATGGGAGGATTCGGTCTGGGTACTAAACAATGCTGCAATACTTACCTTCGATGGTAAAAACGAAAATGTGACGGAATATGAGCGGCTGCCATATCCTGCTCTGAAATTCAGAAATGAAGACCTTGCTGAAATCAGGTTAAAACCGGAAGAAATGGACTTTTTTCAACTAAAGAGGTTTATTGAAAAACGCAGAGTGCTGGGTGAAGACGTCCGGGAATGGCTCGTGGAATTGATGATGAAGATATTACTACCCTTTTCTAATTTGATAATAGTGTTATTCGGAGTTCCTCTGGTATCAAAAAGTACGAGAAGGGGAGGAACGATCGGACTCGGATTCGGTATTGGTCTGGTGATCTGCTTTTTCTTCTTCGGGACTGTAACAGTGGGGCAGAATATGGGAAGAGCAGGCATGATAAATCCATATCTGGCTGCATGGATGGGTAATATCATTTTTGCAGTAATCGGACTTTTTCTGCTTGTTAAAGCAAAAAAATGATCACTCGTTATATAAAACTACTGTTTTCTTGATCCTCTTTATATACTTCTCCTTCTCATTCAATATTTCCAGCAATAAAACATAAATTCCGGTGGCAGCTACTTTCCCGTTTTTGTTTTTACCGTTCCATTCAAGACTAAAATTCTGACCAATTTCATAACTGTTCAATAAATTGGCTATCAGCCTTCCATACCTGTCGTATATTTCAAGGTTAACCCTTGCCCTGTCAAAAGGTATACTGATCTTTATCCGGAGAACATCTTCAAATCCGTCTCCATCGGGAGAGAACGGATCAGGAGAAAACGTTAAATCAGATTCCTTTAAACCGGGATCATATAAAATTGAATTCTCTTCTCCCGGTGTCCCTCCGGAAAAACCGGTGCAGGTTCCCCAGTTTGAGAGCAAATTACTTTCACCGGAAAATGATTTTCTTTCAAGGCTTCGTCCCTTTTCTCCTCCCCATGCTGAAAAATAATAAACAGAATCGATAGTAAAATGATTACCGTCTTTAATTATTACCAGATCACCTGTATTATTTAAAGCAGGCAGTCCGGGACACATTATTACTTTCTCAACTTCAATATTGAAAACACTAAAGATCGTATTATCCTTAACAATAACGAAGTAGCACTGTGGATATAAAAACACATCTTCGGAAGATATGACGGTACCGTCCGGTTTGTTTTTATCACCTATCCGCCAGTTTTTTAAGTTAATTTCGATGTTATTTTTGTTATATATCTCAATATATTCACAGGAAAGGCTTACAGGATTGTACATTATTTCATTTACGATCACATTTTGTGCATTAGCACAAATTGAAAAAGCAATAGTACCGCTGAAAAGTATTAGAAATAAAAATAGAAGATTAAAAGATGTCCTTTTAATACTATTAATTATCATTTCCCCTTGTAGACAACTTTACCGCCGAGAATCGTAAAATCAACTTTTGTGTTCAAAATCTCTTTTGGCGGGATTTCAAACAGGTTTTTATCAAGAACAACAATATCGGCTATTTTCCCGTCTGATATTGAGCCTTTCACTTTTTCCTGGAATTCTGCATAAGCAGCTCCCAGAGTATAGAACTCGATCGCCTGTTCAAGTGTAATTTTTTCATCGGGGAACCATCCCCCATCAGGTCCTCCTTCGGGGAATTCCCGTGTAAAGGCAGCATATAATCCGATCATTGGATCAAGTGGTTCAACAGCCCAGTCGGTACCGAATGCAACCTGCACGCCCGCTTTGACAAAAGAATTGAACAGGTAGGAATTCTTCACCCTGTCACCTATCCTTTTTTCTGCCCATCTCATATCGTCAATGCAGTGTGACGGCTGTATAGATGCAATAATTTCCAGTTCTTTGTATCTCTTTATATCTTCCGGTATAACAACCTGTGCGTGTTCTACCCTGTGCCTTGCATCCCTCCTGCCGTTTTCAGAGAATGCCTTTTCAAACGCATTTAATATCCAGGTATTGGCTTTATCTCCAATAGCATGAGCAGCAATCTGGAGACCTGCCTTATCCACTTTCATAACAAGATCATAAAGATCTTTTTCAGGATAAATAGGCAGCCCGGACGTAGCAGGTTCATCAGAATACGGTTCATAAAACAGGGCAGTTCCGGCACCCATGGAACCATCAATAAACATTTTTATCGTACCGATCCTTAACATATCACTTCCAAAAGGCGGAAGTATTCCGATCTTCTCAAATTCATCATCAAAACCGACGCTCCTCCATGCATTGATCCTGAGGGTCAATTCTCCCCTGTTATACAGATCCTGATATATTTCCAGGTCGGTCTTAGATGTATTATCCTGAATACTGGTAACTCCAAGTTCATTTGCATGTCTCATAGCTGTAATTATTGATTCTTCCTGTCTTTTTCTTGACGAAGGAGGAATCACATTAAAGACAGGGTCCATTCCGGTATCTTTTAAAATCCCTGTCGGTTCTCCTGTTTTCGGGTCTTTTACTATTTCCCCGCCCTGCGGATTCGGAGTATTTTTATTTATCCCGGCTAATTTCAAAGCAAGGCTGTTTGCCAATCCGATATGACCGTCAAGCCTCTGAACAAGTACCGGATTATCTTTTGTAAACTCATCGATCATCTCTTTTACCGGATGTTTTTTTGAGGGCCATATTTCATGGTCCCAGTTCCCTCCCGTAATCCATTCATCTTTTTCGAGAGTTTTTACATATTCTCTTATTCTGTCTGCAAATTCATTTTCATCCTTTGCATCTCTTAATTCAATTCCAAGCAGGTAAAATCCGCCGTCAGAGAAATGGACATGAGCGTCGTTAAATCCCGGAACCGCTAATCTTCCGGCAAGATCGATCACTTCTGTATCAGAACCTGCCAGCCGCCTGACATAATCAGAATCACCGGTAAATAGAATTTTACCATTCTTAACGGCAACAGCTTCCACCCAGGGTTTTGTTTTATCTACTGTGAAAATCTTTCCATTCAATAAAACAAGGTCTGCCATGATTTCTTCTCCAATATTTGTATTACATGAAACTATAATTAAGACCATTAAAATTAGTGTAAAAACCGTTTTAGTTTTCATTCGTTTTATCCTCCGAATTTTCTGAATCTTCAACTTTTTTTCTGAAATTTTCCATTATTTCCTCGATAGTATCTGATATTCTGAAGTCATAGGTTGATCCAATTTTTTCATTCAGCTCTGAATAATACATATTCATCCTGTCCTTATTTTCAATATTATTATACTGTGCATCCATTTTTTGAAAATAACCCTTTAATAATCTTGATATCTTATTCTTTTTCCGCCTGCTTTTATACTTATAGAAATCGAGTAATTCTAAAAACCCTGCTTCAAGTTCGGCAATTTCAGATACAATATCCAGCTTGATTTTATGTTTTCTGTATCTGAGATTAAAAATCACATCATTCAGGATAATTAATAATAGCAAACTGCCGTTAATGATCAATGGTATTCTCGATTTAATACTCATCAGGAATACCGTCGAATAAACCACGAATCCAATTATGATCAGTCCAATCCAGAAAAGATACATAGTCAAATTAATTTCCACATCAAATCGCCGTAAAATTTTGTAAACCGTGTTAAGTATCAAAAACAGAATTATAACAAAAACAAAAAATTTCATCCAGAAAATACGCCTTTTTTTACTTAAATATTTTTCCGGATTATCATACTCAAAAAGGTTTTCAAAAAGAGTCAGTGGATTCTCTCCCTGTATGGTTCGGATAATCAGTTCATTGATTTTTGTTTCTCCAAAATCCGATCTCAGATATTTGAACATATCGTAATAGCCTTTATATTCTTTTGATAATTCCCTTTTTGTCTGACCCCGAAAAAGAATTTTTCTATCACCTCCATAATATATTGCGATACCTTCTTTGAACCATTTGGGCAAAGAAGATGCATGCTCGATCCCGACTATTGAATTAAAAAACGAATGTGCAAGTTCATGTGAAAATGTCCTTTCAAAATTCTCATAATCAGCTACCGGAAGATCATACAGCCTGTAATATTCCAAAGGCATAAAAATGAACCTGCTTAAATATGTTAATCCCCCGATTTCATCTGATAAATTCAAAATTGTGGAAAATTTATACCTTGATTCAAAAATCCAGACAAAAATCACACCTTGAGGAATATCTGCATTCAGACTGCGTTTAAACTTACTCAAAACTTTGAAATAACTTTTTCTCATAACGCTTGTCAATGCATCATATGCTTTTTTATCAATGTTAAAACCGCTTTTCACGTAAAACATATTATCTACCGGTGTCCATGGTCCTTCTGAACGTAATATACTGTTATAAATATAAAGCATTTCAAAAGTACGTGATGCTGATACATTCTGGTCATACTTTTTCTTTTCAAGTTCACGGTAAAGAATTCTGACATCTGAAAAAAATCTTTGTATCTCTTCAGGATTTTTTAAAATCGGATTTGATATATATTCGTAAACATCTTCAGGATTATTATTAAACCTGTCAACAATCCCGGGCTGCTGTGGAAATGCCTGCAGGGTCAATAAAAGTATAAGAACAATAGTGATAAAGTGAAATTTTGAGTTAACAAGTAATGAGTAATTGGAATTACATGCAAATATACTTTGAATAAAATATTTTTTTTGTTTAATTTCCACTTAAATTGAATATAAAAAATTTGGAGTGAATTATGAAAAGGTTTTTTCTATTAACCGTTTTATTCTTTTTTATTCCCCTGTGCTTCTCACAGACAAAGGACCTGAAGAGAAAAGATATAATCAATTATGCAAAGCGGGTATCAGATAATGGATGGAGTAATTACGAAGAAGACATCAGAAAATGGATTGACAACATTAACCTCGAGAACATATGGGGGTACAGACCTCCCGGAAATGTTGTCTACCTGGCAGCAGTAAATGGACTTTTATATGAAAAAACAAAAAACAAAGATTACGGCATGAGAGCTGCAAAAATGATAAAAGAATACGGAGAACTGAAGGAAAACTATCCTAAAGACTACTATAAAATACGACCGGATTACAGGAATGGGCTCCCTGCGCTGCCGGACTTTTTTACTGCTGCAATCTATATGAGAGCATACGGATCGATCAAAGACGGGAATTTCTTGTCAAAAAAAGAAAAAGAAAATGTGGAAACCTGGATAGCAGAAAGTGCCGATTATTATGCAAACTTTCAGGAATGGGGTCCGATGAACAGGGCTATTTTACGTGCTGAGGCTTTTCTGACAGCCTATAAACTTCTCCCTGACCATCCGAGGGCAAAAATATGGAAAATGATGGCTGAATCAATTTCAGGTGACAGTTGGGGAAAATGGTCAATGGAGGATGCATCAAGCTATAATGCGATATGGCTTTATTCTCTCACTAGATATGCTGAAATAAAAGATGACAGATCCATATATAATACAATCCCGATGCGATATTATTACGAGTATTTTCTAAACCTTTTATCCCCGGCAGGTGTTATGCCTGATTTCGGCGATTCTTACTGGCGTTCCGGTTGGGACAGGTTTACAGCGGTTTTTCTGAAAGGTGCAAAAATTTATAATAATCCGTACTATAAATGGGTTGGGCTATCAACTTTCAATTCAGTATACAATTTAGAGGACGGGAGTTCTGTCTGGATTGCATACCTTTTAATGGACTGCTACGACTATATTGACGAGAAATTAAAACCAGAGCAGCCTGAAAATGGAAAAAGTATGCAGGTTATGGACGATTATGTTGGTAAAAAGGTGGTTTTCAGAAACGGATTTGACAAAAACAGCACATACATGCTGCTCAATTACAAGGACGAAGGCGACGGGAGCTGGATGGGGAAGGAAAACATGCGTATCTCGATTGCGGTCGAGGAAGAAAAAATGCATCACGGTCATGCTGATGAGAATTCCATATCTTTACTAATGAAAAACGGTGCAGTGCTGCTTCATGACGGCGGATACAGGGACTACATGCCGAGTGGACCGCTCGGTGCATACAGGCAGGATTATTTCCATAATAGAGTTGTTGTCAGGAAAGACAAGATATTCAAAGGTCAAAAGGAAGGTGAATCGAGGTATGCAAATTACGGTGAACCGGTTAAAGGTCAAAAACTCCTTGATTATGTCAGAAACTCAGGTAATTACAGAGTTACTGAAACTTTTCTTATGGACTTCCTTAATCTTAAACAGGCTGATTACAGCAGAAGCAGGATTATAGATAAAAACGCCAACTACTTCCAGGACAGAATAGTGAACTATATTAAAGACCTCGATATCTTTATAGTGATCGATATGGTAAAATTCACAAAAAACGATTATTATACCGCAGCCAATTTATGGCATACCCGAAAAATCCTTCAATCCGGTGAAGGATATTATGACACTGAGATCGACAAACTGAATAATATCTCTGTTGAAAACGATATGTCACTCCTGATCTATTTTCCAGTTAAAGATGACAGAATAGAAGGGGTGGAAGATGAAAAAAGGTACTGGCAGGATGAAAAAGCCGTTTACCAGTACCTGTCAAGATATTTTTACACTAAAGAATTAGGTTACTTCGTCACAGTTTTAATTCCGCACAAAAAAGGTGAGGACATTCAAAAATTAATGAAAAAAATTGAAATTATAGATGTTGATAAAAATGACAGGGCTTTTGCATTATGTGTAAATCATGATAACAAAAAGTATCTTGTGTATTCCAAGCTTGACATAGAAATGGATATTTATAACAGTGATAAGCGTCCAATGTATGATTACAAATATGGAAAAGTAAAATTCGGAGACTTTGAATCTGACTGCAGCCAGTTTTTTGCAGTTATAGACCAGAATAAAATAGACTACACTGCGGTCAATGCTACAAAAGCATTTTACAAGGGAAAATCGCTATTTGAGCAGCTTCCGGTTCTGTTCGGACTGGCATATGACGCATCACCCGATAAGCCGGGAACAGCAAAACTGCGGTACTGGGCAGATATTTTTATGATAAAATAAATTAAGGGTTGCAGTTAAAAAATGGAATTTGTTGACGTACATAATCACCTTTTGAGCACGGATTTTGATGGTGATCGGGATAAAGTAATTAAAGATGCAATTGCTGCTGGAGTAAAATACTCAATTACAGTGGCTGAAAGTTACGATGAAAGTGTAAATTTACTTGAATTTTCTAAAAACAGTGACTTTGTCAAAGCCTGCATCGGAATATATCCTGCAAATTTTGATGATTTCGAGAATACCGGAAAAATAATTGAACTTATAAAGGAGAACCGGAATTCTATAGCCGGTATTGGAGAAGTTGGGCTGGATTTCTGGAAAGCAAAAACGGATGAAGAAAAGCAGGTTCAAAAAGAAGTATTTATACGGCTGGTCGAGACTGCAAAAGAGCTTGATCTTCCTCTTAATATTCATTCAAGGTCTGCGGGGCATTATGTAATTGAATTATTAAAAAAATTTAAGGTGAAAAAAGTATGTATGCATGCGTTCGATGGGAAAGCGAAGTATGCTGTCGATGGTTTTAATTCAGGATACTATTTTTCTATTCCTACATCAGTGGTACATTCGCAGCAAAAAATAAAGCTTATAAAAAATCTGCCGTTGGAAGCAATGTTAGCTGAAACAGATGCACCGGTTTTATCACCATTGCCAGGTACAAGAAATGAACCGAAAAACATATTAAAGGTAATTGAAAAAATTTCAGAAATAAAAAACATGGACATTAAAGAAACTGCCGCAGTTCTGAGAGAGAACACTTACAAACTATTTGGATTTTAGGTTTAATACTTGCTTTTGAAAAAGCATATTTCTATTTTAAGTTGTATCATTTTTTAACAGAAGACGAACAGAAAGTGAACTAAATGGTAAAAAGAAGAACACGGAAAAAAAAGACACGGAAAATTAAAGAGCAAAAGTTTGATATTACGAGTATAATTT
This sequence comes from Candidatus Zhuqueibacterota bacterium, assembly GCA_042570605.1. Lineage (GTDB taxonomy): Bacteria > SM23-31 > SM23-31 > JBHPGK01 > JBHPGK01 > JBHPGK01. The sequence goes on along the minus strand of JBHPGK010000027.1, from coordinate 4,379 downwards.
TTGCATTTTGTATAGTCATAATAATAGGCGCTGTCATCTATTATGCTTTCATTAAAATCAAGAGTTCACCTCCCGGGGATACAGCCGAAAACATTGAACAGATAGACAGCACGACAATAAAACAGGAAGAAGAAACACCTGTAATTCAGGAAGAAGAAGTACCTCAAAGCGTGCTCCAGATTAATCTTCTGAATGGCTGTGGAGTTCCAGGTATTGCAAAAAGGATTGCTGATTTCATGAGAGAAGATGGCATCGATGCTGTAAAAACTGATAACTACAGGGAAAACGACGTAATCAGATTTAATGTACAGAATTCTTTTATTATTGACAGAGTAGGCAATACAGCTAATGCAAGAAAAATCGCAGATGCACTTGGTATCGACCACAGTAATATCAGGACTGAAATATCGCCCGATTTAATGGTAGATGCAACAGTTGTGCTTGGTCAGGATTATAGAAATTTGAAATATTTTAGCCAGCAGTAAAAAAGGAAGTATGATTATCAGCGGAGTCCTTCCAGTTCCCTGACAAAATCCTGTTCGGTAACCAGACTTGTAATTCTTATCCCAAAATGTTCATCAATAACAACAACTTCACCTTCAGCGAACTTTTTATCGTTAACGATAAGATCAACCGATTCACCAGCGAGCTTTTCAAATTCAATTACAGCACCCTTTTCAAGTTCAAGAAGATCCCTGATCTTCATTTTCGTCCGGGCTAATTCTATGGAGACCGGAAGATAAACGTTTGAGATCTTACCGAGGTCTCCACGTTTTTCTTCAGAAAGTACCGTTGTGTAATCTTCTTCAGCCATACTTTATTATAATGTTTTTGTTTTAAGGTTCAATTAATTAATCGTCTTAATTAGAAAAAACCTTTATTTTTAAGGCATTTCTTATCAATATTTAAGGAGAATCACAAATTATTATTAACCGGAATCCCTGCCGCAGCATTTTTTGTATTTTTTCCCGCTGCCGCATGGGCACGGATCATTTCTTCCAACACGTTTTTCAACTTTTACAGGTGCCTTTTTCCCTGCTCTTGGTCTTTCAGATTCTTCTTCTTCAGGTCCCCCATCGTACCCCATGCCTGACGAATCAGACTTAACATAAGAATATCTATCCGCTCTTCTCTGCTCTCTTGAAGGCGGCGGTCCGATTTGCGCTTTGAAAATCAGTTCAATAGATTCCTGATTTATTGTTTTCAGCATTTCCACAAATGTTCTGTATGATTCCTGTTTATATTCTATTAAAGGATCCTTCTGTCCATATGCCCGCAGTCCAATTCCTTCCTTTATCTGGTCTGTTTCATATAGATGTTCTTTCCATTTTTCATCAATCACCCGAAGAACCACCAGTCTTTCGAGCTGCCTCATAGTATCTTCACCAAGGCCTTTTTCACGTTTTTCATAGTGTTCTCGCGCCTTTTCCTTTGCATACTCGACAAGTTCTTCGGCATTTTTAAAATCAACATTATCAGAAACAAGTTTCAAATTCAGCAGCATTGCCATAATCAGGGAATTATTTAACTCCTGTAAGTCCCATTCTTCTGCATACACATCAGGATTTATATAGCTGTATACCTTATCCTCGATAAATTCATCCAGCATTTCAAAAATTTCACTCTTAATATTTTCACCTTTAAGGCAATTTTGCCTTCTTGAGTATACGACTTCCCTCTGCTGGTTCATAACATCATCATATTCTAAAAGATGTTTCCTGATGCTGAAGTTATGAGCTTCAACTTTTTTCTGAGCCCGTTCAATTGATTTTGTGATCAGCGGGTGCATAATAACGTCACCATCCTGTACGCCCATTCTATCCATTACTCCGGCAACTCTGTCAGAACTGAAAAGCCGCATCAGGTCATCTTCCAGAGAGAGAAAAAATTTAGACGACCCGGGATCCCCCTGCCTTCCTGCTCTTCCTCTAAGCTGCAGGTCAATCCTTCTTGCTTCATGCCTTTCAGTACTAATAATATGCAGCCCTCCTGCATCCCTGACACCTTCACCAAGCTTAATGTCAGTTCCTCTTCCAGCCATGTTTGTTGCTATGGTGACCACACCGCTCCTGCCTGCATTTGTTACGATCTCCGCTTCCTGTTGGTGGTGTTTCGCATTCAGAACAGAATGCCTGACTCCCCTTCTTTTTAACATTCTGCTTAGTGTTTCAGAAACATCAACGTTTACAGTACCTACAAGGACAGGCCTGCCCTCTTCAATCATCTGTTCAATTTCATCAATAACTGCATTATATTTTTCACGTTTAGTTTTATAGATTTGATCATCCATATCATCGCGGATGACAGGTTTATTTGTAGGTGTGACAGTTACATCCAGTTTATATATTTCCCAGAATTCTCCAGCCTCTGTTTCAGCAGTACCGGTCATCCCGGCAAGTTTATCATATAAACGGAAATAATTCTGAAGAGTTATTGTTGCCAGAGTTTGTGTTTCTCTTTCGATCTGAACATTCTCTTTGGACTCCAATGCCTGGTGAAGCCCGTCAGAATATCTCCTTCCGGGTAAAATCCTGCCTGTAAATTCATCTACGATCAGTACTTTTCCATCTTTTACAACGTATTCAACGTCCTTTTCAAATAATGAATAAGCTTTCAGAAGCTGGGCTACATTATGATTTTTTTCAGATCTTTCATGATATAATCTTTGAAATTCTTCTTTTTTCCTCTCTTTCTCCTCTAAGCTCATTGATTCATTGTCTTCTATTTCCTGCACCTCAGTAGCCAGATCAGGTAAAATGAACATGTCTTTGTCCTCAGGAGACAAGGCTGATCTTCCTTTTTCCATCAGATCAACAACATTTGTTTTCTCATCGATACAAAAATAAAGTTCCTCGTCAATTTCAGGCATTCGTTTATCGCGCAGAAAATCATTTTCCACCTGCCGCATTAGCTTCTTTATCCCGACTTCATTAAGGAGTTTCATCAGCTTTTTGTTTTTCGGGGAACCCCTGAAGGCTCTCAGTATATTTATACCGGCATCGTAATCTTCCTCTTTTTCAAGATACTTTTCAGCCTCGGATACAAGGTTATTTACGAAGAGATTCTGCTGCCTGATAACACGTTCCACTGATGGTTTAAGTTCTTTATATTTATGAGTTGATACAGAGACAGGACCCGAAATGATCAATGGAGTTCTCGCTTCGTCAATTAAAACCGAATCAACTTCATCTATTATTGCATAATAATGTCCTTTCTGGACAACATCATCCATTGAGATCGACATATTATCACGCAGATAGTCAAATCCAAATTCATTATTGGTTCCATATGTAATATCACACCTGTATATTTCCTTTCGTTGGTCAGGTGTCATATCATTAAGGATGCATCCTACCGTCAGACCAAGGAATTTAAATATTTCGCCCATCCATTCAGAGTCTCTTTTTGCCAGATAGTCGTTTACAGTAACCAGATGTACACCCCTGCCCAATAATGCATTCAAATACATGGGCATAGTAGCAACCAGAGTTTTTCCTTCTCCTGTTGCCATTTCAGCAATTTTACCCTGATGCAGCACTACAGCACCAACCAACTGAACGTCGAACGGGATCATATCCCAAATGATTTTCTGCTCACATATATTCCAGGATTTCCCCATAAGCCTTCGGCATACTTCCTTAACAGAGGCAAATGCTTCAGGTAAGATATCATCCAGAACTTCCTTTTCAGCTTCCAGAAGTTCCTTGTCTAACTCATCAGGATCCCATTCCTCATCTGAATCCCTTATTTCATTACGTCTTTCTTCAATTCTATTTTTGAATTCATCGGTTTTTGCCTTTAGTTCTTCGTCAGATAAAGAATGATACTCTTCATAAAAACGATTTATCTCTTCAACAATCGGAACTATCTTCTTGGTATCTCTATCATGCTTACTGCCAAATATTTTCGTAATAATACTCAACTTTTTTCTTCCCCTCCGGTTGTTTTTTTCTCATTCAATTCTTTATGATCTTTGAGGCTTTTATCAATTAAACCTCTTCCTGTTTTAATTAGTTTCCCCTTCTTATACAAATCTTTATAAACAGCATTTAAAATCCCGTTAATAAATCCTCCGCTTTTTTCGGTACTGAATTTCTTTGCGATCTCTATTGCCTCATCTATCGTTACTTTGGGCGGAATATCTTCAAAAGACAGAAGCTCAGCTATAGCCAACCTGAGAATAAGCTTATCAATTAATGCAATTCTGGAAAAATCCCAGTTCTCAAGTTTGTTAATGATAAGTTTATCAATTTCTTCAATATCTTCAAGACATTTTTTTAATAAAATTGATGCAAATTCATCATCCGACGCAATTTCTTCTTGTTCCAGGACTACTGCGGCTATTATCTGATCAATATTATTTCCTGTGAATTCATAAG